>CAMDRK010000093.1 GCA_945906715.1 Nitrospira lenta | reverse complement strand
CACCTGGCCACTCCCTCCACTCCCCCTCCTTCGTTCAATTGACAGCTCACAATCCAATCCTTGAGAATGGCTCCCATGGCTGGGAAGATCATCATCGAACGACTGGAGTTTCAGGGGTGCTGCGGCGTGACTCCGGAGGAACGCCGGCGGCCTCAGCCGTTGGCGGTGGACCTGGAACTCGATTGCCAGACTGAGCCGGCCGCGACTTCTGACGATATCCAACACACGGTCGACTACGCCCATGTGGCAGATCGGGTTATCGAGATCGGCACGACGCAGGGCTGCGCACTGCTGGAAACATTCTCAGAGCAGCTCCTCACCATGCTCTTTGCGGAATTTCCCATCGAACGAGCCAAGATCTGGGTACGGAAGCTTGCGCCGCCATTGGAACATGTGACCGGCTCGGTCGGCGTGCAACTTGACCGATCGCGCCTGGCTCACCAGATTCAGGATGCGGGACCGACTCCGGCTCGGTTTCTCACTCAGCAACTCCATCGCTTACCGAAAGGCAAAGCGCTCGATGTTGCGGCCGGCTCCGGACGCAATGCGCTCTATCTCGCCTCACACGGCTATCAGGTCGATGCGATGGACCGAGATGAACAGGCCATGGCACAGCTCGCTGCCACGGCGCAACAACGGAACTTTCCCAATCTCCATGTCCAGACAGTAGACCTTGAACGGACAACGGATGAACGGCCGGAATTCCCAAAGCAAGAATATGATGTGATCGTCGTGTTTTTCTATCTCCATCGCCCACTATTTCCCGCGCTCATCGAATCGCTGAAACCGAACGGGGTCTTGATCTACGAAACCTTCACCATCGACAACTACATACGCCATCGCCATCCACGCCGATGGGAGTTTTGCCTGGCGCACAATGAATTGCTCCGGCTCACATCCAATCTCCGCGTGTTGTCGTACGACGAAGGCGAACACGACGGCAGCCATGAACCCGGTTCTGTCTTCACCGCGCAACTCGTCGCCCAACAAGCGGGCCCCAGCAGCCTGCCGCACGAGTCGGCATGAGTCGCATCGATCTCCATCTTCATACCACCCACTCCGATGGAAGCCTCTCGCCGGATGAAGTGTTACGGCTGGCCCACAAAGCAGGAGTCACAGCGCTGGCCATTACGGACCACGACATTGTGTCCGGGATTCCCGATGCGATCGCAGCCGGAGCTGAACTGGGAATCGAAATCATTCCCGGCGTGGAAATCAGCTCCCGCGTCGGCAACAGCGAGCTCCATATCCTGGGTTATTGCCTACACTGGCAAAGTCCTGAACTGAATCAGCGCTTGGCCGTCTTGCGCGAGAGTCGGCATAGCCGCAACCCCCAGATCATCGAACGGCTGCGCTCATTGGGGCTGGACGTAACCTATGAAGAGGTGCGGGCTCTGGCCGGCACAGACTCGGTCGGACGGCCTCATATTGCGCGGCTCTTGATGGACAAGAAGTATGTCACGTCCGCTAAAGATGCTTTTGACCGATATCTGGCAGAAGGACGCCCGGCCTATGTGGCGCGTGAGTTACCCCTGCCTGCGGATGCCATCGCCTGGATCAGAGCCGCCGGCGGCGTGGCCGTGCTGGCCCATCCAACCTGGGCCAAGGTATCTGGAGAAGGGCTGAACGCGCTCCTAACGACCTTGAAAGCCGACGGCCTCGGCGGCATCGAAGTCCACTACAGTACGCACACGAAGCGCCAGACGACGGAATACCTCGACCTAGCCAAGCGGCTGGACCTGCTGGTAACCGGTGGAAGCGATTTCCACGGCATTACCAAGCCGGACATCGAAGTCGGTACGGGCCGCGGCGGCTTGAAAGTTTCCGAGAAACTGCTGGACCCCCTGAAGAAAGCTGCCCTTCTTGGCCATCATCCGTAACTCATATCTCGTCGCTCATCTGTCTGGTCTCTTTGGTCTGTTTTGTCTATCTCGTCTAGCACCAGACAGACCAGAGAGACGGGGCGACAACTAGACAGACCCAAATACCGCCGCTCATTTCTCCCAATTCGTTGACTCTCCCCTCCCATTCGTTACACTTTGAGACAATCACGGATAGCCTCAACGATTGTCATGTCGAAATCCTGGACTTGGATTGCTCCCTACATCTTTGCCATCTTGGCCGTCCTCCTGGCCGCTCCATTACTGAGCAGCTTGGCGTTGATTCAATCTGTCTCAGTCCCGTATCTACAGCTCAGTGGGCCCCACACCATTCGATTGCTTGCGAACCTCCTCGCACTCGCCATCCTCTGGATTCTCGCCTTCACTGCCTTTCAGCAAGTTCCGGATAACGGACGCGGATCAAGCTTTCTGCGTAACCTTGTCCTTCCGCTAGCGACTCTCGTCGTCATCCTCTTCATCAACAAAGCGTTCAGGGCCGTGGGTCTGCCGCTGATCGAACAGATTGGCTCTTCTCGATTTGCCTGGGTCTATGCAATCGGCCTCATTGGTTCCGGCCTCTGGCTCACGGCAGCCTGGATCCTACACCGAGATTCGCTACGCGAAGCCTTCACTCCGCCTCGACAACCACAACACCAAGAAGCACAAGCACTTGCCGAGGATGAGGACGCAAGGCAGGAAAAAGAGTCGGAAGCCCCGTCAGAACCAGCATGCATAGCCGCCACGTTATCGATCAACGGCTGCACACCCGGTATGCTTGGACGCTACAAAGTCTTGAAAGAGCTCGGACGTGGCGCAATGGGACTGGTCTACCTGGGGAAAGACCCGATGATCCAACGGTTCGTGGCTATCAAGACCATGCGACTCGATCAAATCAACCGCGACGACAAACTGCAAGACGTTAAGGCACGGTTTTTCCGCGAAGCAGAATCCACCGGGCGGCTCTCCCACCCCAACATCGTGACAATCTACGATGCAGGAGAAGAAAACGATTTGGGGTATATCGCGATGGAACTCATCGAGGGAACTCCCCTGAAACAGTGGGCGCGGACACCCAACTTGAGGCCGGTCAACGAAGTCCTCCTCACTGTGGCCACCGTTGCGGATGCCCTGGGCTACGCCCATCAACAAGGCATCGTCCATCGTGACATCAAACCCGCGAATATCATGCTCACGAAGGATCACATCGTGAAAGTCATGGACTTTGGTATTGCAAAGATGGCATCGAGCAACAAGACAGAAACGAATATTGTACTGGGCACGCCGACGTACATGTCTCCGGAACAAATCGCAGGCAAAAAAGTGGACGGCCGGTCGGATATCTTTTCACTCGGCATCGTGCTGTTCGAACTCCTCACTGGGCAGTTACCGTTTACGGCCGACAACGTATCGGCCGTACTGTTCAGCATCGCCCATCATCCCCATCCCGCGATTCAAACCTTGAGGCCGGCTCTTCCCCCAATGGTGCAAGAGATCGTAGACCGCGCGTTACAGAAAGAGTTGCCGCACCGCTATCGGCGCGCGGAAGAATTCGCAAGCGAACTCCGTGACTGTCTTCAGAGTCTCGCAGCCTGAAGGAGGCATCGCTTGGCCCTTGAACGGTTATATAGCGCCAAGTCCGATACCGGCCTTAAACGGCCCCATAACGAGGATCGTTTTGTGGTCGACCCTCTACTCGGACTCTATGTCGTCTGTGACGGCATGGGCGGCGGCAACGCCGGAGAAATTGCCAGCGCCCTTGCAGTCGAGGCGATTCAGACGCACCTGGCCGAGGCAGCCAAGTGCATGGACCTGCCGCTGATCGGCCCCTACGATGCCTCGGTATCAGCATCGACCAATCGTCTTGCCAGTGCGATTCGTGCGGCAAACGAGGTCGTTTATCGTGAATCATGGAGCAGGCCTGACTATGCCGGGATGGGTACCACCGTAGTCGCCGCATCGTTCAGCGAGGACGTGCTCGCCATCGCCCATGTCGGAGACAGCCGACTCTACCTCGTCAGAAACGGGACAATCCAAGCCCTCACCAGAGACCATTCCTGGGTCGCCGAACAGATTCTCAAGGGATTCATCACAGAAGAAGAAGCTGCGCAATCCCCCCGAAGGAACATCGTGACGAAAGCTCTCGGCGTCGAAAGCTACGTCGACGTCGAGCTGACGGAGGTTCCGGTCAAGAGTGGCGACATGCTGTTGTTGTGCTCAGACGGACTTACCCGTGCGGTCCATCAGAACGACCTTCTTCGCGTCCTGAGTGCATCGGAAGATCTCTCCACCATGTCCGATCGCCTCATCCTGATGGCGAATGAAGCCGGCGGCGACGACAACACGACCGTCGTCGTCGTGGCCCTGCGGGATGAGTTCCAAGCCGGACTGTGGGAGAGGCTAAAGAAACGATTTGTCGCGTAATGCATCACAGGGATCTTGCACTGGGGGGAACATCTTGCGAGGCGGGAGAGAGTTCGAGTTCCGGCGTTCAAGGTTTTCTGAACTTCGAACCCAGAACTCAGAACTTCTTTCTCGCGAACCCCCACCAGACTATTTGAAAAGAAATGTGCCCTTTGGAAAGGTTTGGTAGCAGCGGTCGGAGACCTCCTGGCCATGCGATTGTAAGCATGCTAGGATTTGCCCGCTCCCAGGCGTAACTGTTCGACAGAATCGCTTGATATCCCCCTCGCAGGCCGCCATCACTCGGCTTTGATCTTCCTTCCACTTGACAAACCGCTCGTGCAACTGGTTTTGGCACAACGGTGGAAGCTGTTTGGCACGCTGTTGCAAGCATCGAGTGCGAGTAGAACCATCCCGAGAGTCGGGACACAATTGTTCGATGTCCGAGTCGCACTTCAACCTGGTCGCCTGCGGCGCAGAAGAATCCATCCTTGTCACAACCGGAGCTTCAACGCTAGAGTCACGTGATCGATCATCGTCCGGTCTCGACACAGCTGCCTCTGAAGGCAGCGGCGGAGAAGTCGGAATGGTGAGATCCAACGTGGGTGGCGAAGACAGGGAAGACGAGGACTGCGCTGCCTGACGAGACTCTACGGGTACCGCAGCCGAAGACAACTCTTCTTGTGACGGGAAATTGGTGACCACCGTCACCCACACGAGCCCAAGCCCCAGGATGGTGATAGCCCCGACAATGATCCCGCTCGAAGACTGCTGTTGAGCCATGACTGCTCCCTATCTGACCAAGCCCAGCATAGGATAAGCAGTCAGGAAAATCGATGAATTGTCAGGTTTCTACCAGAAGCGCGCGAGGCGGCTGGTCTATCCTGTTTATCTGGTCTGTCGCGTTTGTTTGGTTGAACCAGACAGACTAGATAGACCAGATCAACCTTCGCTTGTCTCGCTTGAGTTGTGGGCTAGTTTTCTGGAGTCTCGACGATGTGGTTTTCAAACCTGGTGCAGCCTTCGGCGAGCAGCCGATTGGTGAGCATTTCTCCAGGCCATTCAATGGGTAAATCGGCCGTAAAGATCCACACATCGGGAGAGGTCCACACAGGACCGTGGTCTTCAGGAAGTTCGGGATCGAACAGATCGGTCCAGACCGGCATGTACACACCGTTCCCGCACTGCGTATGGAGGTGCACGATCGTGCGGGCCCTGACTAGAGGGTCTAGATCGCGCCAGACTGCCGCGGTCTCATCCGCCAACCGATGGAGCCGCACAGCATTTTGCGCATCGAAAATAGCGTAGGCTGCATAGACCGGGGCTTCGATCATATCGGGAGCCAACGCCAATTCAGGACATTGCGCCGCGAGGCCTTCAAGGAGAGCCCGGCGATGCCGGTCTTCCAGCGAATCGGGGAGTCCAGAGTCCGGCACACCGATCAGCTCAAAAAAGAGAAAGGCGGTATTCTCGACAGGAGGATAGAGCCGAGCGGCAATTGACATGGTCCTCTGGGAATCCGCCACCGTGCTCAAATGATCGTTCAACCCCTGGAGACTGAGTGGCTCCAGCGTCGAATCGGTCAATAAGCGAGACTCCACTCGCACGACCGTCCCGGCAGACAGCCGAAGATGCCGATGCAACAGCTCCGCCGTCGCAACCGGGTCAATCTTCAACTTGAGGGGATGGGTCAGATTGGCTTGGAGAGGGAGTTCCAAGGCCGCCATCACGGCATAGGACAATTTTTCATCGGCCGGTCCATCGATGAGCACGGAGCAGGATGCTTCCGCGAGCAGATCGAAGAGCCATTCCGCCATGTCCTCATCCAGCGCTGCCAGTACCGTTAAGAGATCATACTCCCGCCCCTGCTCCAAGAAGGCTTGCAGCGTATCGATGGCCGCATCGGTATCGCCATGGTCATGGCGCCGAGCATTGATCAAGTGAACAAGATCTCGTGTAAGGGGATCAGGGCGAGACCAACTTAACATAACGACAGACTCCTACCGCAAAGCCGTGCAGCACTGCGCTCCATGTTGCCAAACTTTCCCTGTGGTAGCAAGCGCTCCAACAGTTTCTTCCCACAGAGTCCCCGCCACCGGTCGGACGATATACGGTTCACGACCCAATCACCTTTACCAATACGCGTTTTTGTCTCTGCCCATCGAACTCTCCATAGAAAATTTGCTCCCACGGGCCGAAGTCCAACCGGCCTTCGGTAATCGCGACGACGACTTCCCTCCCCATCAGCTGGCGCTTGATGTGGGCGTCGCCGTTATCTTCTCCCGTCTCGTTGTGCTGATAGGCCGCGTCCTGGGGAACGAGCCGGTCTAAGAATCGGTCATAGTCCTTGAGCAAACCCGGTTCGTCATCATTAATATAGACGCTGGCCGTGATATGCATGGCGTTGACCAACACAAGCCCCTCTTGGACGCCGCTCTTCTCGACCACCACCTCAACCTGCCGCGTGATGTTGAGGTAGGCGCGCCGCGTCTTTGTTTCGAACCAGAGTTCTTCGCGATACGATTTCATGGCAGTCGGTCAGTGGGCGCTCATTCTGCCGAACTGGAGCGTCAAGATGCAAGCTGCCCTGCCCCGCACATCCCCGCTGAGCCTCATCGCTCATACGCGCAATTCCTCGACAAAATTGACAGCACGGAGCGATGGTGATAGGTATTTTCACAGACTAGTCTACGTGGGATCGAATCGCTCAGTAGGGAGGTGCTTGATGGCTGCGCTCGTTGGGAACCTGACTTCGGTCCTGAACCCCTTTGATTGGACTCTTCTTTTCGCTCGCCAACCAGAACCAGACTTGGAATTCACGGACGAGGAACTTGATCAAACAATGGCCACAAAGGCACGGGGCCCGGTGAATCCACGCAAGAAACCCAGTAAAGGAAGCCCGGTGCTCTGGCTACTGATCCTGGTTCTTGTCGGCGGTATTGGCTATGTCTCGATGGAACCGGACATGGTGACAGAATGGTTGAGTCCCTATCTGGGTGAGAACACCCCCTCACCAATGGCCATGAAACCGAAACCGTTGGCCTCGACGCCCGCACCGCAAGCCGTTCCCAGTCCGAGTACCGTTGCTCCAACCCCAGTGGCTCCTACAACTTCTCCAGCAGCTCCCGCCACTGCCGTCACGACTGCGGCTCCGGCAAATGCTCCACTGCCTCAAACGGCAGCGAAACCCGCGGCACCGGTCGACCCGCCTCTCGACCCAATGTTCAGTGAAGGACAAAGAGTGACCGTTACGGGAGACCAAGTGGCTCCCGGCGGAAGCATTCCGCTGTTCGCAGATTCATTGAGCATCAAGCCAGGGCCGATCGTTCGTCCCGGAATCTCGCTCACGGTCGTTGACGGCGATCTCCAGCCAAGCGGTTGGATGTATTTGGTACGTACCGACGAAGGTGCAAATGGCTGGGTCTCGGAAAAACGTCTGCGCCTGAAGTTCTGACCCTTCCGTTTTACTCATGCAAGTGGCCTGCTGAGCAGACACATTCCCACCTATTCATACAATCTCCCTGTGCTATAATCCGCCCGTTTTCTGTTCCCTACCACACCCACAGGTTGAGTCGATTCCATGGCCGCACTCACAGCGATTATTTTCGACTTCGATGGCGTGATCGCGGACACCGAGCCCCTCCATTTTGCCGGCTTTCGTCAGACGTTGGAAGAAATCGGCATCAGCCTGACTGAATCAGACTATTACGCCAACTACTTGGGGTACGACGATCGGGGCTGCTTCATCGCAGCGCTCAACGCACATCAACGCCCCATTGACCCTGCCGCCCTCTCACAACTGATGCAACGAAAAGCCCATGCCTATCTGGCATCGGTGAAGGATCACCTGGTCATTTTCCCCGGGGTGCGCGAGTTCGTGCGTGAAGCCGCCACCACCTACCCTTTAGCCATCGCGTCCGGCGCCCTCCGCCATGAGATCGACGTGATTCTTGAACAGGCCGGGCTCCATAAAGAATTTTCTCACATCACCAGCGCAGAAGACGTGACCAGAGGAAAGCCCGATCCAGACCCCTTTCTCCACGCTCTCAACGGATTGAATCGACAACGCCGAGAACAGGCGATCATCGCCGGATCCTGTTTGGTGATTGAGGACTCCGTCCCTGGTATCCGTGCCGCAAAAACTGCGGGGATGAAAGTCCTTGCCGTAGCGAACACACACACGACCCATGACCTGCATGAAGCCCATGCAGTCATCCACAGTCTTTCAGAGGTTCGCCTCAGCGAACTCCGCGATCGGCTCTGGAGAGGGTAACGTCAATGGTCACTCGTCAATCGCGAAAACGATCCACAGACATGATCATTGAGGATGGCTTCCTGTTCTTACTATTGACCAATGACTGTTGACTTCTTCCAGCCATGAGAATCTGCTCTCTGCTTCCCAGTGCAACCGAGGTGATTGCCGCACTCGGTCTGCGCGATGAACTGGTGGGGATCAGCCACGAGTGCGACTATCCGCCATCGATCAGAAGCGT
>CAMDRK010000092.1 GCA_945906715.1 Nitrospira lenta | reverse complement strand
ACCGACCCTTTCTGCCGCGCTAGCCAAAAGTCTTCAGCTTCGAGGTCGATCCCGCACACGGCACATTCGTAGATCTTCTCGTCAGCCGGAAGCTGGATTTCCGTCCGATCGATGCGCCCCCGGCAGACATGATAGAACCGCCCGCGCGCATCATCGTTATCCAGCGGATCGCTTTCATATATCAGCACCATCAACCGCTTCTCCTCAATAAGTGGGCTTAGTATACTGGCGGTCAAGATCCATCCGCAACAGGAGCATACTCACGCAGGATGCTCAAAAATGCTGTCCAGCGCGGCCGCAGCGAGCGCAGATGCGAGGCGTACCCTTGCGGTACGTCGAGTCTCTAAGCGATGCGAGAACAAAGCTGGCGGGCTTTTTCAGCATCCTGCCCTAGACTTGGAATTGGGCGTCGTAAAGCCGCGCATACACCCCTTCATGCCGGATCAACGCCTCGTGCGTTCCTTCTTCGACGACTCGGCCATGGTCCACGACAATGATTCGATCGACGCCATGGATGGTGGAGAGGCGGTGCGCGATGATGATGGTCGTCCGCCCTTTCGTAAGATCGTCCAACGCTTCACGAATCTTGACTTCGGTTTCCGTGTCGATATTGGACGTGGCCTCATCGAACATGACGATCGGTGGGTCCTTCAGAATCACACGGGCAATCGATACACGCTGCCGTTGCCCGACGGAGAGCTTGACGCCGCGTTCTCCAATCCAGGTATCGTACCCCTCCGGAAGCGCCATGATGAAGTCGTGTGCACGAGCCACCTTGGCCGCCGCCTCGACCTCGTCCTGCCCAGCCATAAGATCGCCGTAGAGAATATTTTCTCTCACTGTTCCATTGAACAAGAAGGGCTCTTGCTGGACCAGTCCGATTTGGCTTCGAAGAAAGGCCAAGGGCACATCGCGGATATCGTACCCATCGATGGTGACGGAACCTTCCGTCACATCATAAAACCGCATCAACAATTTGAGTGTCGTGCTCTTTCCCGCTCCACTCGGACCAACCAGCGCGACACGCTCTCCCGCACGAACCGATATCGTGACGTCGGTCAAGATCGTCGTATCCGTTCGATAGTGAAACCCGACGCGATGAAAGGCGACCTCTCCACGCAATCGAGCGACCGGAACGAGCGCCTCCGGACGATCCTTGACCTCTGGAACGAGATCGAGCACCTCGAATACTCGCTCGCTCGCGGCCAAGGCATGCTGCAGCATGTGATTGACGGAGTGGATCTGATTGATCGGCACATAAAAGAGCGCAAGGTACGAGATAAACATCACGAGTTCGCCCACGGAAAGACGGTGCTGCAAGACTTCGGTGGTGCCGAACCAGAGCACCATCGCCCCGCCAAGACTCCCGATCAGCATCATGCCAGGTGAGTAGTAGGACCAGAGGTACATGGCCTTCAAGGTATCTTGCCTGCAACGATCGCTCTTTCGGTCAAATCGCTCTTGCTCGTAGGGCTGACGATTGAAACCCATCGTCTCCCGGATGCCTGCCAACATGTCTTGCAAGAGGGCATTCAGTTCGGCTGCCCCTTTTCGAATCGCCCGATAGTGTCCATGCACGCGTTTAGTGAACAGCGCCGCTCCCACCACCAAGAAGGGAATCGGCGCGAGCGCCAACAGAGCCAGTTTCCAATTGAGCATAAACAGCATGATCATGATCCCGGTCAGCGTCAGCCCGGCTGTAATGATTTCTTCGAGCCCGTCAACGAAGATGCGCTGCATGTGCTCGGTATCGTTCAAGACCCGCGACATGATCTCGCCCGTCGGACGATTCTCATAGAAACTGATCGATAATCGTTGCAGCGCGGAAAATACCTGGACGTGCAGATCATGCACGACTTGCTGCTCCAACCCGTTATTCAACCTGATCCGTATCGACCCGCAAAGATTCCTCAGCACATAGGCGGCACACAGCGCGAGAAATACCCACACGAGAAGCTCGGTCTGACCGGCCTGGATTACGTCGTCGATGATGACTTTGATCAGCCACGGAGGGATCAGCTCGAACGCAGTCGCCAGCCCGGCAAACAGAAAGGTGCCGACCACCATGGAACGGTGCGGGCTGAGGTACTGGAGCACTCGAAGCAGGGTTCTCACAACGGCAGGTTAGCTAAATGACAGGAACAGGATCGTGTTGCCAGTACTTAGAAAATTCTGGAAGCTGTGTCAGCGTGGACATATCGGTCATCCGATCCAAAAATACCTTGCCGATCAGATGATCCATTTCATGCTGGATACAAACGGCATAGAGGTCGGTCGCTTCGATATCCAACGCTTTACCATGACGATCCAGCGCCTGAACTCTCACGACTGACGGCCTCGTCACCTTTCCCCGCAACCCATCCACGCTTAAACAGCCCTCCCAGTTTTCGACTTGTTGCGGACCATAGAAGACAATCTTGGGGTTGATGAGGACAGTTCTGGGAAATCCATCTTCCCCTTCACAACCCATCACAACCAACTGAATCGAGCGCGACGCCTGGGGGGCCGCCAAGCCGATCCCTGGCTCATCCAGCATCGTCTCAATCAGATTGTCGATGAATTGCTGCATGTCGTATGTGCGAATGTCGCGAGGATCGACCTTGGCCGCAACCTGGCGCAAGATGGGATTACCGAGCTTTGCAATCGGGAGTTTAGGCATGGTCCGTACCGATCATCCTTCTATTAAGCGTGATGACAAAAGGCGAACTTTCAAAATATAACACAGGATTTTTCACCCTCGCAAGACGCGGCACAGCGACGCAAGGCGGACGAGGGTTCGAAGTTCGCGGTTTCCGGAGCGTTGAACCCAGAACCACGAACTTCGAACCCTCGCACTCGGCTAGCGAGTCCGCGCGGGCCGTTTCGGACCAGACAGTTCGAAGCTATCCTTCTGGCCGTTCCACCATTCCGACCACTCGACCGTCCACTCCTGACGGTCTTGGCTGGTCGACGTCTCCCAATCGTGAAACTCCGTTTCATGTCGGGTCAAAATCCAGAGCGACTGCACCGCTGAGAGTGAAACAAAACGTTCGGCATCGGCAATCATCCCGATCAGAACCGGTACCACGGTTTTCTCTCTGACATACCGAGATTCGAACGCAGCCGCCTTCCGAATCGACGAATTCTGATCTTTCGCCATCACCTCAATTGCATCCACGGCTTTGGCCCCGTCCAATCGAACGGCCACTCGCAAGGCATGTTCACGTACCCTCGGGATCTCGTTCGGTTCCTTGGCTGCTGCGACGAGGGCCGGAACCGCCGAGGCTGCCTTCAACATCGAAATCGTTTCAATGGCGTTGTAGCGAATGCGCGGTCCCGGCATGGTCAAGCCTTTGACCAGTACCGGGACGGAGGGCTCGCCGAGATGCACGAATTCTCCCATCGCCCAAAACTCTTGCGCGCCTTCCAGCAACGGCAAGAGCGCTTCCGCCCGCTGGACTTCGACGGCCGTCAACGGTTTCGTATTCTGAGGGACAGACTCAGCTGGCAGATCCTGTCCCTTGGGAGGCGCCTCGTAGGGCACCTGAACCGGAATGCCCCATTCTTTATCTGCCGGATCCAGTCTTATGGGCAGGCTCCCAGGTTTAGCCCACAGGGTCTGAGTCATTCCCAACAACACAATCAAAAGAACAAATCCCCAGAAATATGAAGGTCGTTGCTGCACAGTCATCCCCTTTCTCCATCTTTGCTAGGATTCGTATCGCTCTCACACACGAATTCGTACAACAGCAGCGGTCTCACGGCTGAGGGGTACGAACTTCGTATCCCGCCTATCACGCACATTTTTTCTTGTCTCGCCCAGGCTTCACGAACGACCTATGCAGAGGGTGGGCTCGCGAGAAGAAAACGACGGCAGGCGATCGCCAGACTTAGGAATCGAGGCCTACCTTGGAATTGGAGTTACGAAGATGCTTGCGGACCCGGACTTGCGCTTGATGCTTGCGCAATAACTGTCGCCGAATGACGTCGCGATCTTCGGCCACAATGCGGACCAATCGATCAACATCCTCCGCATGCTCACGGACCAACTCTGATAACGTCGCCATTTGGCTTTCAAGATGCTCTAGCCGCCAGATGGCATCTTTACTGCGGTCCACGGCCGGCTTCTGAGCCGCCTTCTGTTTCACCAGCGACGTGACCAGTACATCCCGCTTCATACTCGCTCCTTTATTCGAATACTCATGCATACTCCTAAACTGACCTGCTTAGTATCATCCGAGATTCTTGCGATGTCAACGAGTCTGCTTTCTTTCTATTTCCTCAACGTCCTGCTACAATTCGTCGCAATGCAAAACATCTTCACTATGGTGCTGGCCGGCGGGAAGGGCGAACGTCTCCAGCCCCTCACCGAACACCGGGCAAAGCCGGCGGTCCCTTTTGGCGGGAAATACCGTATTATCGATTTCACTCTCAGCAATTGTCTGAACTCCGGGCTTCGAAAAGTCGCCGTCCTCATCCAGTACAAATCCCACTCGCTCGACCGTCACATCCGCACAGGCTGGAACGTCTTCAACGCCGAACTCGGCGAATACATCGCCTCGATTCCACCCCAGCAGCGGATCAGTGAAGAATGGTACCAAGGCACTGCCGACGCGGTCTATCAAAACCTGTTTCTACTCGACAGCGAACAACCGGACTATGTGCTCATCCTTGCCGGCGACCATATCTACAAGATGAACTACATGGAGATCTTTCATTGGCTGATTGCCAAAGGCGCCGATGCCGTGGTCGGGGCGATCGATATTCCGATCGAAGAAGCCAATCGATTTGGCGTGATCGGCGTGAATGAGGATTTCCGGATTACGAACTTTGAAGAGAAACCGGCTCACCCACCCTCGATCCCCGGCGATCCAACCCTTGCCTTTGCCTCGATGGGCATCTACATGTTTCGCACCAATATTCTCCGCGAATACTTGATCGCCGACGCCCAGGAAGGCGGAAGTCACGACTTCGGGAAAAATATCATTCCGAACATGATCCGCGATCGGCGTGTCTACGCCTACAAATTTGTCGACGCGAATAAGAAGAACGTGAAGTA
This sequence comes from Nitrospira lenta, assembly GCA_945906715.1. Lineage (GTDB taxonomy): Bacteria > Nitrospirota > Nitrospiria > Nitrospirales > Nitrospiraceae > Palsa-1315. The sequence goes on along the minus strand of CAMDRK010000092.1, from coordinate 3,785 downwards.
CTGGCGAGACATCGGAACATTGGACGCCTACTGGGAGGCGAACATGGACCTCGTCGCGGTGGATCCCCTCTTCAACCTCTACGACCAGTACTGGCCGATTCGAACCTATCAAGGGCAATTTCCACCGGCCAAATTTGTCTTTTCGCAAGATTATCAAGGCGGCAGAATGGGCGTGGCTCTGGATTCCATCGTCTGCGGCGGCTGCATTGTCTCCGGCGGCCGGGTGCAAAACTCTGTGCTGTCGCCGAACGTTCGCGTGCAAGACCATGCAGACGTGCGTGAATCGATCGTCATGGAAAACGTCGTCATCGGCGCACAGAGCCGGGTCAGACGGGCCATCATCGACAAGGATGTCATCATCCCGCCCAACTCAGAAATCGGATATAACCGAGAGGCCGACGTCCAGCGATTTACCGTCACCGAATCCGGCTTGGTCGTGATTGCAAAGGGAATGAAACTGCATGCCTCCCTCGATTCATCCGGTTGATCTGATCATCGCGCTTCGCGACAAGCACTTGACCCCTGCCATCGTGTTCCTTACGTCACGCCGTGCGTGCGATGAAGCCATGCAGGCATTCGACCATAGCCATATCCTCCTCCCACCGCCTCGCCAAGCGGCGATTGCCGCTGTACTGGAAAAGGTGATCGCCCAATACCCCAGCATCGCGGAACACCCGCTCATTCCGACCGTCCAGCGCATCGGCGTGGCCGCCCATCACGCAGGCCATCTGCCCTCCTGGAAAATCGCCGTTGAGGAATTAATGCGTCATGGCTGCCTCGATGCTGTCTTCGCTACGACCACACTGGCCGCCGGGGTCGATTTCCCAGCGCGAACGGTCATCATCACGCAATCCAGCATTCGCAAGTCACGCGACTTCATGGACTTAACCATCGGCGAAGTGCAGCAGATTGCCGGTCGTGCTGGGCGCCGAGGAAAAGACTTGGTAGGTTTCGCCATCGTCACCCCCTCGCCCTACATCGATCTGAACGTGCTGACCAAAGGCTTCACCGGGCATCCGGAAGCGATCAACAGCCAATTCGTCATCAGCTATCCAATGGTTCTGAACCTGTTAAAAGCGCATCCTCTGGATCAAATCCAACCGATTCTCGCCAAAAGCTTCGCGCAGTTTCAGCTCAACCAGCGCGCCGAGGTCTTGGCTCGCAAACTGGACGATCTGGACGCTCAAATGGAACCGTTCGGGCCACGCGTCTGCACAGACTGGATCTCAGAATGGCAGACCTTCGATCAGGTGCGTCGGCAGAAGTCGCACCGGGCCCCCATCAGAAGACATGAGCCACCGGAAGTCGCCGCGCGTTTTCATTTTCTCACCCCCGGTCGCGTGGTGGGTTTCGCCCGTGGACGAGGTGTGGTCCTGCGACAATATCGCAGCAAAGGACAGAAGAGCCCGATGATCACGGCGCTACGTGAAGGCGGAGGTATTACCGAATCTCCCGCCTCCACAGTGACCGAAGTGTCCGACCGTATCCTCGATTGCGTGGATGCGCCGGTCTATCCCTGGTGCACACCTGAAAGCGTCGAAGAATTACTCCATCACCTGGAAGAGTTGCCTGGCAGGCTGCCGGAGCTTCCCATCCTGATTCCAAAGGATAATGAACCGATTCCTGATGCCATCGTGCAAACTCTGGGCGACTTTGCCTGTCCGACCTGTCCTTCGCGGTCCGCCTGTCAGGCAGACTATCCCCTCGCCTCCAAACTTCGGCAGGAACAGCATCGACACATCAAATCGATCCAGGCTCTGCGCACAAGTCTCTGGCACCGTTTTCAAGAAAAAATCGACGTTCTCCAACAATTTGGCTATCTCACGCCGACGGCCCATCTGACCGAAGACGGCGAATGGGCCAGGCTCATCCGCATCGACCACTCGCTGCTCATCACGGAATTGCTCAGGGCCGACGCCTTCAACGGAGCCGATCCTGCGGCGCTGGCCGCCGTGATGTCCAGTATCGCGCACGATGATGATCGCCCCGGCGCCTTCCCACGCGTTAGTTCAGGGCTCGCTTCGCTGCTGGGACAGGTCCGCAAACTAGCTGTCGCCCTCTCACCGCATGAAGATCCCCCGCTCTTGCGGGCCGATATTGCAGCGGTGACAGAACGGTGGATAGGCGACCCGACGCTCACATGGATTGGCCTCTGCAAAAGCACCACCATGGCTGAAGGGGATATCTATCGCCTCTTAGCACGAACCCTCGAGTTCCTATCACAACTGCACACACTCAAAGCGACGCACCCAGGATTAGCAGACACTGCGTCGCGTGCTATCGCCGCTCTGCGCAGAGGTGTGCTGGAGGAATTACCTTGAAGAGAGGGGTATGGGGGTACAGGGGGATAGAGATACAGGGGTATGGGGATAGAGGGGTAAGTGCTGCTCTTTTCTTATACCGTTACCTCGCTATTCCGTTACCCCGTTACCCCTCTCTACCCCTCTCTACCCCTTCAAACTATGACAACTGAAGAACTCGAACAACTGCTGGCTCAACAACCGATCGCGCTTCTGCACCGGCTTGCGCGCGGGCGTGTTCAACGGCATTTCCGAGCCGGCAAACGCCGCCTGATCGAAGTCTTGCTCCGCCATTCCGCTGAGAACCGAGCGGGTTTTGAGTCTGATTTGATGACGTTGATCGGTGAGAAACAGGTTCGCCCTGCGCCACCCATGCCTCAAGCCCCAACCGCGAGAAAACCGAAATCCACGGCGCCGCAGCGTCGCTCCACGCACAGGCCTGTTGAGCCGGAATCCCATGAGCCAGGCGTTACTCTCTCCAGCTGGTTGGAGGGACTGGGAGTGCCGCCGTCAAAGCCCTTTGTCCCGGATGCCTGGCAAGAAGACGCCATCGCCAAACTGAGAGAAGGTGACGTAGTCGTAAGCGTCCCAACCGGAAGCGGGAAAACCTATGTGGCAGTTGAAGCGGCTCGCCGCGCGATCTCAGAAAATCGGACTGTCATCTATACATCGCCTCTGAAGGCTCTCTCGAATACCAAGTATACGGAGTTTTCAAAAATATTCGGCGCAGACCAAGTCGGCATTCTAACCGGCGACCGGCGCGACAATGGACAAGCGCCCCTGCTGATTATGACGACGGAAATCTTGCGGAATCTGCTCTACGACGCAGGAGGCGGCGAGATCGATATACGGCTGGATACGTTAGGCTTGGTTATTTTGGACGAGTCGCAATATATCGCAGATCCGGAGCGGGGCGTCGTCTGGGAAGAAACGATCATCTTCTGTCCGAGCCAAGCACGTATGCTCTTACTCTCAGCCTCGATCGGTAATCCACACGACATAGCCGAGTGGATCACCTCGATCAGACCGACCCCCTGCCACTTAGTCCGCCACAGTACACGCACTGTCCCGCTCCGCGCCGGTTATTTACATCCAAACGGCAAACTCACCCCGCTCTTCCGGACCGTCGGTATTCCACACGGCCATCCAAGCCATCTCCACCCGGAAGCCAAGCGGCTCTTCCTCCAATACGAAGACGAAACGTTGCCGTCGGGACGCCGACGATAAATTACACCCTCATCATGAAGGCTAAGGTCGAGGTTAAGGTTAAGGTTGAGCGAAGATCGGACGCTTGCAATCTGAGCCTAAGCCTAAACCTCAACCTTTCATAAAGTCGGCGGGCTTTTTCAGCATCCTGCTAAAACGTGAAGTTGATGCCGGCCGTCAGACCATGGCGGAGGGAATCAAACTGAGTCAGTGGATATTCGGAAGAGCCACTTGGCCCATGAAACGTCACAGTCCCGTCAATTGCATGGTTCCACCAGA
>CAMDRK010000091.1 GCA_945906715.1 Nitrospira lenta | reverse complement strand
TCCCCGCAGCGTGAGTAATGAGGGCCACACCATTCTTTCACAAGATCTCGTCGAGGGGTCTTATCGAGTGCTGATCCGCCGCCGCGAAGATGAGTAGTGTTGCGATCCTTCCCTATACCCTTCAATGACGACGGTTACAGCTGAGTTATTCGATACTGGTTCGATCTGATTGACGAGCTCGCCAGGCGTGCCTCGAAAAAGGGTCTCCTCGGTCGTTGTGAGATTCACAGTGACGGCGATTTGTCTGGAAGGGAGTATCTGTCCCAGAGCTTTCAGGAGCACTGGGAGGGTTTTGGGACGCACGTAGAACACGAGGGTTCTGCATTCTTTTTTGATCCGGGAAAGATATTGTGCGAGACGAGGCCCGGTTGAGGGAAGGCGTCCTTCAAAAATGATTGCATCGCCTGAAAAGCCTGAAATTGCCGTTGCTGCCGTTATGGCAGAGGGGCCTGGAACGGACTTAACGGGAATTCCTGCCTGATGGGCCGCAGTTACAAGCAGGCTGCCTGGGTCATAGATGACCGGAGTGCCGTTGTCCGATACGAGGGCGACATCCTGCCCCTGCATGAGCCGATGCAGAAGGAGCGGCGTTTTCTCGTGGCGGTTGGACGGGCCGTAGCTTGTGATTGTTGCGGTAACGCCATGATGGGCCAGGAGTAGCTGGGTCGTGCGAGGGTCTTCTGAGGCAACAATCGCGATACGACGCAAGATAGCAAGGGCCCGAAGCGTAATATCATCAGGGTGGCCAATCGGCGTGCTGATGACATAGAGGGTGCCGTGGGGGCAAGGCGTGGTCGCCTTACCTCCTCCGCCCCGTTCGTTTGGTTGACTCCCATCTCGCGCCATCGATATAATTCCTCGTTGTATGACTGTCAGTTTCTCCTGAGAAGTTGAGAGGATAGACATCTATGTCCGCCATGTTTTTCGTGGTGACGATGGCCCTCTATTTTGCGGCCACCGTTTCCTTTCTTGCCTACTTACTCTGGCCTTCTGAAGTTCTGGCAAACGTCTCTCTGGGCATGACGGCAACCGGGTTTGCCGCACACACGGTCGCGTTGGGCGCAGGGATGATCGGGGGCACAGAGATCTTGGCGCCAGGATTTTATGAAGCCTTGTCGTTTTTCTCCTGGGTACTGATTCTAGTCTTTCTTGCTGTGGAATTTCGCCATCATTTGCATGTACTTGGCTCGTTCATCGTTCCTCTGGCGCTGGTCTCACTGGTCTCTGCCGCCGCATTGCCGGAAACCGCTCCGACGCTCACACCGGTGTTTCGGACCCTCTGGGTCCATGTCACCCTGAGCATGCTCGGTACCGTAGGGTTTGCCGTGGCCTTTGTGGCTGGTGTGATGTATCTGATTCAGGATGGACTTCTCAAGTCCAAGCGTTTCAATGTCCTCTACTCAAAGTTGCCAGCCCTGGATTTTCTTGACCATCTGAATCAACGATCGATCGTGACGGGGTTTCCGCTGCTCACACTTGGCATCATTACGGGTGCGTTGTACGCAGAGTTATCTCTTGGGTCGTATCTGAGCTGGAATCCCGAGCAAACAGGGGCGTTGGTGACCTGGGTATTCTATTTTGTCGTATTGACAGGACGTTTGACGGTGGGCTGGAGAGCCAAACGAGCGGCGTATCTCACGATTATCGGATTTGCCGGAGTTATTCTGACCCTCATTGGCGTGCTCATCAAGAGTCACGGCCCGGTGTCATGATATGCATATTATTGTTGTCGGCTTGAGCCATAAGACCGCCCCGGTCGAAATCCGCGAGAAGCTGGCGATTCCTGAGAGCCGAATGGGCGAAGCCTTGTCTCGGCTCTGTTCATATCAGGGGGTGAGGGAGGGGGTATTACTTTCGACCTGCAATCGTGTTGAGGTCTATGCCGTCGTCGATGAGATCGAATCGGGGTATGGACGAATCCAGGACTTCCTGGCCGATGCCCACCTTTCCCTGTCTTCGGAGCAGCTGACTCCCCATTTGTACTGGCACGAGGGAGATCGGGCGATCAGCCATTTATTTCGGGTGGCTTCCAGCCTCGATTCCATGATCGTCGGCGAATCGCAGATTCTTGGTCAGATCAAAGATGCGTTCGAGGTTGCGCTGACACACAAGGCGACCGGCATCATCTTGAACAAGGTGGTGAAAAAAGCGATCTCCGTCGCCAAGCGCGTGCGGACAGAAACAAAAATCTCCGAGATGGCGGTATCCGTCAGTTATGCCGCAGTCGAATTAGCCAAAAAGATCTTTTCGGACTTAAGCGATAAAACTGTTTTGTTGGTGGGGGCGGGAGAGATGGCCAAGCTGGCGGCGAAACATTTTATCGCCAACGGTGTTCGGCATGTCCGGGTGACGACCAGGAGCCCGCAGCATGCGCTGGAATTGGCGAACCGATTCGGCGGTACCGCGGTTGCGTTTGAGGAGTTTCGAGAAGACATGGCTTCCGCCGATATCGTCTTAGTATCGACCGGCGCTGCGCACTATCTTGTGAGCGAGGATGACGTGCAGCGCTCGGTCAAGCAACGGATGAATCGTCCGATGTTCTTGATCGACATCTCCGTTCCTCGCAATATCGATCCGGCGGTGCGGCATGTGGACAATGCCTTCCTCTTCGACATCGATGATTTGAAGACCCGGGTTGAACGGAATCGCGGGGAACGCTTAAACGAAGCTGAGAAAGCCGAGAGGATGGTGGTGGATGAAGTCGGGGTTACGCGGCAATGGCTTCAGTCGCTGGAGGTCACTCCCACGATCGTGGCTCTCCGTGCACGGGTCGAAGATATCAAGCAAGCCGAGCTCGATAAGACCTTGGGGCGATTGGCGAATCTGTCCACGCCGGAGCGAGAATTGGTTGAGGCGATGGCGTCGTCGATTGTGAATAAACTTATTCATAATACAATGATGACGCTCAAAGCTGAGGTAAATTCTTCAGAGGGAACGGCCTTTATCGAAGCGGCGAGACGGTTTTTCAACCTTGGCGACTCTGCGGTATCCCCTGTCGATGATCGTGCGTCATCTGCCTCGGAGACCTGTCATTTGTCACAGGAAGATATTCAGGATGTTGAGCAGGCCACTCCGAGAAGTGGTTCCAAGACGTCGGATCATTGAATGTTAGAAGATCGTTATTTCGTCTATCTGGTCTGTCCGGTCTATTCGGTCTGTCTCGTGTGTTCGGTTGCATGAAGCTAAATCAGGCGAACCGATGAACCAGATAGACGAGATAGACCAGACAGACTGAATAGACCTGATAGACCAGTTCTGAGAGTGTGAAAGGGAGCTATGCCACCAGTCGTCCATGAACGATCGACCGTTGTACTGGGAACGCGCGGCAGTAAGTTGGCGGTGCAGCAGAGTGAGTGGGTGCAGGCGCAGCTGCACGCGCTGGCCCCGCATGTCGTGGTGACATTGAAAAGGATCCAGACATCGGGAGACAAGATTCTTGACGTTCCGCTGGCCCAAATCGGCGGGAAGGGGCTGTTCGTAAAGGAGATCGAGGAAGCCCTGTTGAGCGGCGAGATCGATCTGGCCGTGCATAGCATGAAAGATGTGCCGACGGAGTTGCCCGAGGGCTTGGCCATTCTCTGTGTGCCGCCACGCGAGGATCCCCGTGATGCCTTGATTAGTCGCGACGGGCGGTCGTTCAAGGATCTCCCTCGTGGCGCCAGGATCGGGACGAGCAGCCTTCGCCGCCAATCGCAGCTCCTACATGCCAGGCCTGATCTGACGATTGCCATGTTGCGTGGGAACTTGGACACCCGTCTCAAGAAATTACGGGAGGGACAGTTTGACGCCATCGTGCTTGCCGCAGCCGGGCTCCGGCGATTGGCCTGGGCGCATGAAATTACGGAGTATCTTTCCCCGCAGATTAGTTTGCCTGCCATTGGCCAGGGAGCGCTGGGCATTGAGGGCCGGCGAGACGATCTCTTTATTCAGTCGTTGTTGAGCGGCTTGGACCATGCGCCGAGCAGGACAGCCGTTCTTGCAGAACGGGCATTGCTCCATCGGCTCCAAGGCGGTTGTCAGGTTCCGATCGCGGCGCATGCGACAGTCGCCGGGACAGGGGTGAGATTGGAAGGCTTGGTATCCAGTGTAGACGGTAAAGAGCTCATTCGCGATAGCGTTGAAGGAACCATTGAGGATCCGGAGTCGATGGGTATCCAACTTGCGGAACGGCTGCTCGCCCGTGGTGGCGACAGAATACTCCAAGCGATCTACAGACCCACATGACAGAATCGAAAAGAGCAGGAAAGGTGTACTTGGTAGGAGCGGGGCCAGGGGATCCAGGACTGTTGACGCTAAAGGGGAAGGAGTGTCTTGAGGCTGCCGATGTTGTCCTTTACGATTATCTCGCCAATCCGGTCTTGCTTCAGTATGCTCCAGCCACAGCACAGCGCATCTATGTCGGTCGGCGGGGGCGGGGGCAGTATCAAAACCAAGCCGATATCAATCGGCTGCTCATCGATAGGGCCAAAGAGGGAAAGGTCGTGGTTCGGCTCAAAGGGGGCGATCCCTTTGTTTTCGGACGGGGTGGAGAAGAGGCAGAAGCGGTGGCTGCCGGAGGGGTCGAATTCGAGGTTGTACCTGGTGTGACGGCGGCGGTTGCGGTTCCTGCCTATGCGGGTATTCCTGTGACCCATCGTACGCTGGCCTCCACGGTCACGTTTGTGACCGGTCATGAAGATCCCACCAAGCCGGGAACTCAGTTGGAATGGCCGAAGTTGGCCAGTGCATCGGGGACACTTGTGTTCATGATGGGCATGAAGAATCTTCCTTCCATCGTCGAACAGTTGCTGTCGGAGGGAAGGCCATCCGACCAGCCGGTTGCGGCAATCCGCTGGGGGACCAAAGCCACTCAACAGACTATCGTGGGCACACTGGGCGATATTGTCGCACGAGCGGAAGCCGCGCATCTTGAGCCGCCGACAGTGATCGTTGTCGGTGAAGTCGTGCGATTGCGAGGGCAACTGAACTGGTTCGAAACCAAGCCGCTCTTCGGGAAACGGATCGTGCTGACCAGGCCACAGGAGCAGGCAAGAGAATTTTCTCAGCTGCTGGCAGCCTATGGCGCGGAGCCGGTGGAAATTCCGACGATTCAGATCGTGCCTCCAGCGAGTTGGCAGGCCATCGATGACGCGGTGGCTCGTATCAGTACCTATCAATGGCTTATTTTTACCAGCGTGAATGGGGTGAAGCCCTTCATGGATCGGCTCCATGCGGCAGGAAAAGATGCGCGCGCGTTGGCAAACCTTCGCCTCTGCGCGATTGGACCGAGAACTGCGCAGGAATTGGGACACTATGGGCTGACTCCGGATGTCGTGCCAGCCGAGTTTCAGGCAGAGGGTGTGATCGCCTCATTGGCCCATGTGGGAATCCGTGGGAACCGCATATTGATTCCACGAGCTGAAGTCGCTCGCGAAATCTTACCGGAACAGTTGCGTGAGTTAGGGGCAACCGTCGATGTGATTCCTGTCTATCGCACGATCGCCCCGGCGGTGGACGTTGTGTCTTTGACGCAACAGCTTCATGATGGGCAAGTGGCGGTGATGACATTCACGAGTTCCTCCACTGTCCGAAACTTCATGGAGCTCTTCGGTGGGCAAGACGCGGTGAGACCTCTTCTCGCAGGGGTGGTGGTAGCCTGCATCGGGCCCATTACGGCACATACGGCAAAAGAATATGGGTTGACGGTTACCGTTATGCCGGAAGAAAATACTGTTCCGGCATTGGCAGAAGCGATTGTGAGGCATTTCAAGCAAGGGGATCGAGTCGCTGCTTCTACGAGCGGATAGGCCGAAGCAGATGGACTGCACGGCAGGGGGATGGATTGAATGAGTCAAAGGAGGGCATGATTATGGTTGCAGTCAAGTCGTTTATGGTTCCCAGAGAGAAGTTTATTACGATAGAGCGTGATACGGATGCGCAGACTGCAGCACGGATCATGCGCGATCGCAGCATCGGCAGCCTGTTCGTGACAAATGGAAAGGAGATTATCGGCATCCTTACCGATACCGATATGGTCCGGCGTGTGGTCGCGGCAGGAGCCGATACCCACAAGACGACGGCTGAGCAGGTTATGTCGGCTCCAATCTTGACGATCGATGAGAATAAGACCCTCTTGGATGCCAACGATCTCATGGCCCAAACGCATATTCGCCATCTTGGTGTGACTCATGACGGCAAATTGTCCGGCCTGATTTCTGTGCGCGATATCGTGGTGTTTTTAACGAATCTCCCGAGGAAGTGATCGATGGCTTTCCCAATACAACGCCTTCGCCGGCTGCGGCAGCATGAGGCCTTTCGCCGCATGGTTCGGGAGACGAGCCTTGCTCCGTCTGACTTTATCTATCCATTGTTCGTCGTCGAGGGGCGAGATCGAAGGGAAGAGATCGCCTCGATGCCGGGCCAGTTCCGGCTTTCGGTCGATCTTTTGGTAAAAGAGGCCAGTGAGATTGCGGCCTTGGGGATTTCCGCCGTCATTCTCTTTGGGATTCCCGATCGGAAAGATGCTCGCGGGAGTTCGGGGTTCGATCCGAACGGTATTGTGCAGCGGGCTGTCAAGGCGGTGAAGGACCATGTTCCTGGTCTGATGGTCGTGACCGACGTCTGCATCGATGAATACACCGATCATGGCCATTGCGGAATCGTCAAGGACGGTCGCATCCTCAACGATGAAACCTTGGACTGTCTTCGTGCGATGGCTAAGACCCATGCGCAAGCCGGGGCCGATATGGTGGCGCCGTCCGATATGATGGATGGGCGGGTGGCGGCGATCCGGACGGAATTGGATCAGGCTGGTTTCCCAGAGCTGCCGATCATGGCCTATGCCGCCAAGTTTGCGTCCTGTTTTTATGCGCCATTTCGGGATGCGGCGTTTTCGAGCCCTCAATTCGGCGATCGGCAGTCGTATCAGATGGATCCTGCCAACCGCCGGGAAGCGCTTCGAGAGATCGCGCTCGATGTCGAAGAAGGGGCGGACATTGTCATGGTGAAACCGGCGCTGCCGTATCTCGATATCATTGCCGCAGCCAGAGCGCAGATGTTATTACCTGTGGCAGCCTATCAAGTGAGTGGAGAATACAGCATGATCAAAGCGGCCGCCAACGCCGGCTGGCTCGACGAATCGCGGGCGATGATGGAATCGTTGCTCTCGATTAAACGCGCCGGCGCGGATCTCATTCTGACATACTTTGCCAAAGACGCCGCGCGTCTTCTCCGCTGACGACTATGCTGAAAGTAACGCGTGGGTTGTCCGGCGAGTGTAGACGTGCCTATCCGGTCGCCACGATCGGCAATTTCGATGGCCATCATCTCGGCCATCGAGCGCTGTTGCAAACGGTGGTCGAGACGGCCAGGAAAGCACAGGGAACTGCGCTCGTACTGACCTTTGAACCACATCCGGTAAAAATTCTCGCACCCCACGTCGATCTTCGTTTTCTCACCAGTCCCGAGGAAAAACTCGCGCATCTCGAAGCGGCGGGGATCGATGAAGTGGTCTTCTTGGAATTTACGCCCAGCTTCGCGTCGATGAGCCCGAATCAATTTGCCGAAGACATCCTGCACCGGTCTCTCACCCTGTCTGAACTGTTTGTGGGCAATCATTTTGCGTTTGGGAAAGGCCGCGCAGGGCGTATCGATGACCTCGTGCGTCTCGGGGGGCAGTACGGCTTCTGCGTGCATCCCGTAACCCCCTTGACGATGGAGGGAGACGTGGTGAGTTCAAGCAGGATTCGCAAGCTTATTCAGGCAGGGAATATGGAGAGGGCTGCCGCGTTACTCGGACGCGTCTACGGGATCAGGGGTACCGTCGTGCATGGGATGCAACAGGGACAGGCGATGGGCTGGCCCACGGCCAATGTACGCGTTCCTGCCGATCGCGTCGTGCCGTCCGACGGAGTCTATGCCGCGCGGACGATCCACGGCTCTCAGTCCTATGACTCGATCGCCTATATCGGGACCAGGCCGACCTTTGGCGCAGGTGAACGCCTGATCGAAGTCAATCTGCTGGATAAGACCGGCGATCTCTATGGTCAGGACATCACCGTGCAGTTTGTGGCACGGGTACGCGGCGATCATACCTTTGCCTCTGCCGATGAGCTGTCGAAGCAAATTGTCCGTGATGTAGAGCAAGCGCGCATCAGCTTGCAGCGTATTCCGGAAAGAGTTTAGTAACGATGGCCGCTGAGACGACGATCACAAGGCCGTCATCCAGGTCTGCTGCACGACCGCCACTGTTGGCTCATCTTGTTCGAACGGCGCGTCAGCAACAGCTGTTCGTTCCCGGTCAGCATTTGCTCGTGGGGGTGTCGGGCGGGCCAGATTCGACCGCGTTGTTGTCTCTTCTCCATCGACTGGCCCAGTCCTGGCGGCTCACGCTGACGGTGGTCCATTGCAACTATGGGCTTCGCGGTGCGGAGTCCAACGGCGACGAAGTGTTTGTCAGCACGTTTTGCAAGGAACGACAGCTGCCGCTTGTCATCCATCGGCCCAAACTGGTCAAGCGACGACAGCGCTCATCGCTTCAAGCTGCGGCCCGCGATGCGCGCTATGACTTCATGAGGCAACTGGCTCGCGAGGTCGGGGCTGACCGCATTGTGGTCGGCCATACTGCCAATGACCAGGCGGAAACGGTGCTCATGTGGCTGCTGCGGGGGGCAGGGATGGCCGGGTTGGCGGGAATGCCGTACGCTCGTGAAGACGGGATTATTCGTCCTCTTCTCGCAGCGACCCGAGAAGAAGTGGTGGCGTATCTGGATCATGAAGGGTTGACCTATCGTCGTGATTCAAGCAATGAGAAGCCGCTCTATCATCGCAATCGGATCAGGAAGGAACTCCTTCCTGTCATCACGAGGTTGGCGCCGGCTGCCGTCCGTCTGTTGCA
>CAMDRK010000090.1 GCA_945906715.1 Nitrospira lenta | reverse complement strand
GCTGGCGGATGCCTTACTCCGCATGGTCGGTCTCAAGCGGATTCCGTTCTTGCGTTCTATTCTGTAAGAGACAGCGATCCGGCAAACGATTCATTTTGTGTGCTGTGCTGCTAGACGCTCCTCCTGCCTCTCTACACAGCAAATGCTGTGCTGGATTGTTCATGAGAACAGCGGAGAGCGATTTAGTGGGAAAGGCAGCTCTATTAGAGTGCTTTAATGAGGAGGTCTAAGAGGTGGTGTGGCAGCTTTGCTGTAGGTGTGTAGGTGCGACTATGCCAATAGGCCTAATTGCCACATCTATTTTCGGAACAGGTCTTTCGGAAAATAGGCATTCATATGAATGAGTGGGCATGGGGAAAGCGTGATGGAATTATTCTCCGCACGCATTCAGGGAACGTCTGAAGATAGTGGAGGTTGGAGAGTGCGTTTGTGTCGTGTATTCGGGTTGAACAGGCCGGATTCGGTGGATGTGCATATCGAAAGAAACTTCAATCAGCTCTCCGGTGAACACGTCGTAGAGGCGAAGAAAATTATCATTGTGGACGTTGTCTTGTTGAAAAGCCGGCGTGGCACTTCTAGAATGGAATCTGATGTCAGACTTTCAATCAGGCGAACGTATCCATTTGGTTGACAAGAAAGGGCGGCAGTATGCTCTGACCTTGAAGGCCGGAGATCTCTACCAGCTGAGCGGGCATAAAATTTTGCACGACGATCTAATTGGAAAGCCTGATGGGTCTTTGGCTATGTTATCAGGCAACAAGACGATGCTGGCACTTCGTCCTACGTTTGGCGACTATGTATTGAAGATGCCGCGGGGCGCACAGGTATTGTACCCAAAGGATCTTGCGCTCATTCCTATGTGGGCGGATGTCTATCCTGGCGCGCGCGTGTTTGAAGCGGGAACTGGCTCAGGGGCATTGACCATGGCCCTCTTGCGCGCTGTGGGCCCGCAGGGCTTGGTCGTCACTTACGAAGCCCGTGAGGATTTTGCACGAACGGCGATGACGAATATTGAACGGTATATGGGGCCGGTGTCGAATCTCATCCCGCTTCGCCGGAACGCATACGAGGGAATCAGTCTGTTGGAGGATGGTCTGCCATTCGATCGTCTCGTCCTCGATCTCCCTGAGCCCTGGCAGGTGGTGCCACATGCAGCTCAGGCCCTTCGCTCCGGCGGCATGTATTTGAGCTTTGTTCCCACCGTTCCTCAAGTGGTGCAGACGGTTGAAGCGCTTCAGCGGGCAGCGGTCTTTGGCATGGTCGAAACATTTGAAACACTGTTGAGAACCTGGTCGATTCAGGGGCGCAGCGTACGACCGGACCATCGAATGGTCGCCCATTCAGGCTTCATTACGGTGGCCAGAAAAATTGAATCTGGTTTGTGGCCCGTAGGCCAACCGGTTGAAACTATCCATGAAGGCATTGATGCTCACGAAGAGCGAGAGGATCACGTACGATGAATCGATTACATGGAAAGGTCGCGGTCATCACAGGAGGCAATGCCGGTATCGGTGAGTCGATCGCAAAAGCCTTTGTGCGCGAAGGGGCATCGGTCGTGATTACGGGGAGGCGGCAGAAAGAGCTGGACCGGGTCGTGAATGGCATCGTGAAGGAGCAGGGTAAGGCATTCGCTGTTGCCGGATCAGTCACAGATGAACGGCATGTTCAGGAGGCGGTACGCCAGACTATGCAGCAGTTCGGACGACTCGATATTCTGGTCAACAATGCCGGAGTAGGGGACTTTGGAAAACGTCTGCATGAGATCGATGATGCCACCTGGATGCAGGTATTCGACGTCAACCTGACCGGAGTATTCCGCATGACGCGAGCCGTCTTGCCGCAGATGTTGAAGCAGGGGAGAGGAACAATCGTCAATATCTCTTCCATCGCGAGCTTGATCGGCCTCCCCTCATTACCGGTCTATGCCGCCTCCAAGGGTGCGCTTGATGCTTTGACCAGAGCCCTCGCGGTTGACTACGCCAAGGATGGCATTCGCTGCAATGTCGTGAATCCAGGGCTCATCGATACGCCAATGGCTGCTCCGCTGATGAGCAACTCCGAACTGCTGGATCCCATTCTCGCTCACTATCCTATCCGTCGAGCCGGGAAACCGGAAGAGGTGGCTAATATGGTCCTCTATCTGGCCTCCGACGAAGCAACCTGGGTCACGGGCGGAACCTTTCCTATCGATGGAGGGATGACCATCTCCTAAGCATGGACCTCTATGCGAGTGGTGACTGTCGCTGCTGCAGCGCGAGCTGCTTGTCAGCCGGTCCGAGGACGAAACAGGCACTGCGACTTTGTGAATTTCTATGGACATCAATGCCCATACCCAGCTCTGCGGTGTAATCGGCAATCCAGTCGAGCATTCGCTCTCACCCGCGATTCACAATGCCGCGTTTCAGGAACTCGGGCTGAACTTCGTGTATCTAGCGTTCCGCGTGGAAGCGATTGGCGATGCGATCAAGGGTCTTCGCGCCTTGGGAAACTTTCGCGGCGCCAGCGTAACTATTCCCCACAAGGTGGCGGCCGTTCCGTTTCTTGACTCTGTTGAGCCGACCGCAAGTCATATCGGCGCGATCAATACCATTGTGGCTGCGGGCGGGGTCCTCACAGGCTATAACACTGATGCGACCGGCGCCTTGCGTGCGCTTCGTGAGGGCGGTGTGGCCTTGAACGGGCGTCAGGTAGTCATGCTGGGGTCTGGAGGCGCTGCACGTGCGATTGCCTTCGCGCTCGGAGCAGAGACAGGGATCGATCGCTTGACCATACTAGGGATCGATGAACAGGAACGCGCAGCCTTGGTTCGAGATCTCCGGTCGAAGACAGGGATGGCCGTGCAGGAATCGCTTCTTGATGAAGGTATGTTGCGTAAGGTTCTGCCGGATACTCACGTGCTGATCCATTGCACACCGATGGGCATGTCGCCAAAAGTACACCAAACCTCTGTGCCTGCGGCGTTGCTCCATCCGGGATTGACGGTCATGGATATTGTCTACAATCCTCGGGATACCCAATTGCTGAAGGATGCGAAGGTGGCAGGCTGCCGTGTGATTCCAGGGATCGAGATGTTTCTCTATCAAGCCGCGGCGCAGTTCGAACTCTGGACTAATCAGGCCGCTCCAGCCGACGTCATGCGCAAGGTCTTGGGAACTCGCTTTGTATGAAGCCCCTATCGTTCACTTCGGGTCGTGCGATATCCCCGTACCCCTTGCCCCTTACCCCTCACGGTGCATTGTGAACATCGTGCTGATTGGCTATCGGGGAACTGGTAAGAGTACGGTGGGTAGACAGCTTGCGTCGCGCTTGGGACGAGCGCTCGTGTCAACCGATACGGAAATCGTCAAGCGCGCGCAACGTACGATTCCGGAGATCGTTGCCCAGGAGGGATGGGAATGCTTTCGGGATCTGGAGTCCGAGATCTGCAGAGAACTTGCTGGCCGTGACCAGCTCGTGATCGATACCGGTGGTGGGGCCATACTGCGCCAGCAAAATGTCGAGACGTTGAAGAAGAATGGCACTGTATTTTGGCTGACGGCCTCCGTCGAGACGATCGTGAAACGAATCGGCGGTGATAATCAGCGCCCCTCGTTGACTGGGACCAAGTCGTTCGTCGATGAAATTCAAGAGGTGTTGCAGGAGCGGACGCCGAAATATCAAGCGGCTGCCGATCACATTATCGTGACCGATGGTCGATCGATCAATCAATTGATGGAGGCCGTACTCGGGCTGGTGTGAGCATGCTCGGATATCGTCTCTGTCACGTTAGGATTGACCCATGCGGGCACTCCTTCCTTGACAAGGCCTTCTCCAAAGTGTTTGAAATGGCAGAGTGCGCCCGTAGCTCAATGGATAGAGCATCGGACTTCGGATCCGGGGGTTGGGGGTTCAAGTCCCTCCGGGCGCACCACTCTCTGTTCGCTGAATCATTAGGATAGAGTCATTGAAGTATCAGTAGCTTGCAACTGATCTGCCTGGCCCTTTTGAGAGGGCTATCCCCCTACCAAGGCTGCATAGATTCCTCGTGTTTCTAGTAATATTCTTCGTATGGCAAGCAGGATCTTGGGGCTGTCTGAATGGTGCTATGCTATAGGCAGGATCGTGGCATGTATTCCAGCAGGAGGTTATTAGGTCGAATACAGCGGAAGGCCTGGACAAGGCATTGCCCCTGTTGCGGACGCTGGTTGAGGAAGCAGGATCCCGCGGCGCCCTGGGTTTGTTCTTGCGGATGGCTGAGTGGATAAGAGCACAGTCACCAAGAGGAGGAGCTTGCCATGAATCATGTAGTCCTCCATGATGTCCGGGCTGGATTTTTTCTGATGGTGAGCCTGGCCATGTTGGCTTTCATTTGTGCCATAGCCGCGTTAAGTACCGTGATGCGTCCGGCTCGGTGGGCCGATCGCAAGCCAGCCCAACTTTAACCTGTTTCTTTTCGAGTCTATTCCTTCCTGGTTTGGTGATAGAGGGACGTGTCCCTCCGCCTGCCGCGGCTACGCTCAATGTCCGTCTCCAACAGCCTGACAATTCAAGTAAAAAGTCTATGGGCTACTGGAGCGCCTCAGCTTGTCATTCAGGTGCTATATTTAATCTACACAGGCGAAGTCTTATTCCAAAGATGGGGGAACTATCATGATCAGAAGCTCAATGAAAGCAGGTGTCGTGGCGGCAATGGGGCTTGTCCTGTTGGTTAGTCAGGGATGTAGTATGAAGTGGTTGCAGTCCGATGGAGAGACGGGAGCAGGGGCTGCGCAAAACGGTGCTAACTCAAACTTTCCTGGCATGGCTCGGGGAGGGAGTGGGGGCGGATTGAGTGGTTTCTCTCAGAATCCCTCGGAAGAGCGCCTGGGGAAGGGTGGCGATATCGCATCGCTTTCTTCCTCTGGGATGAGTTCCCGTCAGCGCGAGGAAATAACTAAAGAAGAAAAAGCGGCTATCGAAGCTGGGTTACAGGACGTCTTCTTTGGATACGATCAGTGGCTGCTTTCAGATACTGGCATGGAGGCCTTGAACCTCGATGCACAGTGGCTGAAGGAGCATCCTGGAACGGTGATGAAAATCGAGGGTCATTGTGACGAACGAGGCACAGCCGACTACAATGTTGTGTTGGGGGATAAACGAGCCAAGGCTGCGCGCAGCTATCTGATCGAATCGGGCGTAGCTCCCAAACAGGTGGTGATCGTGTCGTACGGCAAGGCCCGTCCTTTCTGTACGGACCCTGCTGAATCCTGCTATCAGCAGAATCGTCGCGGACACGTACTCTTAAATGTGAAGAAGTAACCTATCGATTCCTGGTCCCTAGGAACCCCGGTGCCTCTTCATGGAGCCCGGGGTTCGCTGTTTGTGAATTGAGGTGACATACGCATGGCTCTCCTAAGGAAAAAGCTGGATTTAAGTAAGGAGCATTCTCGGCCTCGCATGATCAAAGAAGAGCTTCCTGTAGATAAACGCCAACAGCCACGTTTTACATCACAGTTCAGAAGCATCATTTCAGTTGGGCAGGGAGAAGGCCAAGGTCGGACGCTCGACCTCTCTACCGGTGGCTGTATGATCGAAACGGATTTGCCGGTTGGCGTAGGGGCTTCATTTGAGTGTCGGATCTATGTCCCAGGACTCGACTGGCCGTTGCGAATCGACGAAGCCCAAGTGCGGTGGGTCAAGGGCAATACATTCGGGGTTCAGTTCACGAAGATCCAGCCTGATGAGGAGGCAAAGCTCAAACAGGTCATTGCTGGTCTCGACGAAGAGTTTAAGGCGTAGCCCTTCTCGTTTCCCCTTCCTTGTTTAGATTTAACGATTTAACCCATCGCCTGCTATTAGCTGGAGGAGCTATGCGCTCGTTCACAGAACTATTCGCAGCTTCGTAGTTCCCTATGGTATAAGGCAGAGGTAATGTCCGAAAGAAAGTAGAACCTTCTACGCCTGCTCCTCAAGCCGCGCATCCAGAGGTTTGGACGATGGAACACATCGCATCCCCGGTACAGACGGGATTGAATATTGCCACCTTAGCTGGCGGCTGCTTTTGGTGCCTCGAAGCGGTCTATGACCAAATAAAGGGTGTGGCAGCGGTCGAGTCTGGATACATGGGTGGCCAGATAGATCATCCGACGTATGAAGCCGTGTGTAGCGGCAGGACTGGGCACGCAGAGGCAGTACGCATTACATTCGACCCTGCCGTTGTCAGCTATCGCGAGTTGCTAGAGGTGTTTTTTGTAATCCACGATCCTACGACACACAACCGGCAGGGCCATGATGTCGGCACACAATACCGTTCGGCTATTTTTTATCACACCCCAGACCAGAGACAGGTTGCAGACGACGCTATTGCAGCGATTACGAAAGGAGGGATGTATCCCGGATCTATTGTTACGCAAGTCGAGCCGGCGGGAACGTGGTATGAAGCCGAGCCCTACCATCAAGAGTACTTTTCAAGAAATCCATTCCAGGGGTACTGTGCCGCGGTCGTTGGGCCAAAGGTTGCCAAGTTCCGCAAGCTCTTTACCGCGAAACTTAAGTAATAATATCACTTCCAATCAGGTATTGCTCTCGTGGTCGAGCCACGCATCCTTATGTCCATCTGCGCGATCGGATGCGCGCAGACCTACGAAGTCGAACAGCCGTCGGTCCAGGAGAAGCGGTGGCGCCACGTTCGACAGAGCGGCGAACATACTGTCTGTACAGCCAGGCGAACGTTGCTCCCACTCGCGCAGGAACGTCTTTACTTGTTTTCGCTTGAGATCCTCTTGTGAGCCGCAGAGATCGCAGGGAATAATGGGAAATGCGCGCAGCTCGGCATATTGAGAAAGGTCGCTCTCCCGCACAGCGGACAGAGGGCGAATGACCACATGCCGGCCATCTTTCGAGCGCAATTTTGGTGGCATCGTCTTGAGTTTGCCAGTGTAAAATAAGTTCAGGAAGAGAGTTTCAATAATGTCATCGCGGTGGTGACCCAAGGCGATCTTGGTCGCGCCCAATTCCGTGGCGACGCGATAGAGAATGCCACGACGGAGTCTGGAGCAGAGTGAACAGGTGGTCTGCCCTACAGGGATGAGTCGCTTGACGATTGAGTAGGTGTCTCGCGTCTCGATATGGAATGGGACCCCGAGACGTGAGAGATAGTCGGGAAGTACATGGGCGGGAAACCCTGGTTGATTTTGATCCAAGTTTACTGCGACTAGGTCGAAATGAATCGGAGCACGCTGTTGTAAGACCAGCAATAAGTCGAGCAATGCATAGCTGTCTTTTCCTCCTGAAAGGCAGACCATGATCTTGTCGCCGTCTTTGATGAGGCCGTACTCGCCGACGGTCTCCCCAACAAGGCGAAGCAGTTTGGTTTGGAGCTGTTCCGTGGCTTCGTCCAGCTTGAGGTATGGGCGTGGGGAGTTTGTTGAAGGTGACATCGGTCGGCATTCTACGCGGTCGGCCACGCAGCTGTCGATCTCCAGCCGGAGGCATCATGGGGAATGTTGAAAATCGCCCTAGCGGCAAACCTCAGTCAGTTCTATTCGTGTGCACGGGGAATATTTTCGCAGTGTAACGGCTGAGTACGCGCTCAAGGCCAGACTCGGTACCGGTACATCCTGCGTCGTCAGCTCGGCGGGGATCGACGCCAAAGCTCAGACGATGCATGAATGGGTCCTGGCTCGATTGCGTGAAAAGGGAACTGATCCGACCAGTCACGTCCAACGACAACTTACCGAGGAGCTGGTCGCGACCGCCGACTTCATCATTGCGATGGGACGAAACCACCAAGCATACATCCGGGAAGAATATGGACAAGACGTTCCCCTGTTTAATCAGATCTGTCTTGGCCACGACAAGCCGATTTTGGATTTGCATGAGGCGATACCGGATTGGGAAACTGACACTGAGCGGGCCCGCGCCTACGTGTGTTCGGTGATCGATACCATTTGGGCCACGGCACCAGCCCTTCTTTCTCGCCTCCGTTAGACCGGTTTACGGCATCTATTGCCTCTCGCGGTTCATTCTTGGACTTGATCGGACATTTTTTCTCCACCTATACGCCGCAATCAATACAAAGGCCTTTTCAAAGAGGGCAATGTTGAGGTGCGTGCTATATTTCCTACAGCACCTTTTGCAAGTTGACGGGGCAGAATATGGCATCGATGCAACAATTACGGGCACAGGACGCGACAGCGTCTGACAACCATGGTCACGAGCCAGAATGGGTCTCGTGGTCCAACGAGAAGCTTCTGAATCTCCCCATGAGCCAACTTGGCATTACCCTCGACGGGGTATTCCTGTCAGAACAGGTCCGACAACTCTACGCCGAACTCGAAGCCAGGCAGCTAATATTTCGCCCTCATTTTTGGTTGTCCAACGAATGGTTTACTCCGGACGGTGTGCCGGGGATTGCCGTACCGTTTTATCTGGCCCATCCACGACTCGCAAAACTTGAAATGGATCAGATGCTTGAGGTCGAGGGGGGGACTGCGGAGTGGTGCATGCGCATTTTACGGCATGAGGCCGGCCATGCCATCGAAAATGCTTATCGCCTCCGTCGTCTTCGTCGTCGACAACAGGTCTTTGGGCGCTCGTCTGATCCCTACCCCAAGTATTACAGCCCCAGGCCGTATAGTCGGAGCTTTGTGCGCCATCTCGATGTGTGGTATGCGCAAAGCCATCCGGATGAAGATTTTGCGGAGACCTTCGCAGTCTGGCTGACACCAGACTCGACGTGGGCTGACCGTTATAAGGGATGGCCGGTGCTCAAGAAGCTGCGGTATGTCGAGGGGCTGATGGAAGGGCTGGTGGCTGTTCCGCCCAAGGTGGTCACGAGTGAGGAGATTGATCCGCTATCCGAACTGAAGAAGACCTTGCGCGAGCACTATGAGCGAAAGCGCAGGCATTACGGGGTTGAACGGCCATCATTGTATGATCCAGACTTGAAGCGACTATTTTCCGATGCCCCTGCCCACACGGATAAGCTGAGCGCCGCCACCTTCTT
>CAMDRK010000089.1 GCA_945906715.1 Nitrospira lenta | reverse complement strand
GCCAACAACGCCTCCCGCCATGACACCCATAGCCAATAGCTGGTCAGCAGAATCCCTGGCGCCCACAGCAGGCCTGAATTGGAGAGACCGAGCGCCAACTCGTCTAACCAGGCCAACTGGCCAGCGAACCCATTGATGGCGCGAAAGAGAGATTCGTCCAAGCTCATTCTGGTCTATCTGGTCTGTCTGGTTTATTTGGTCTGTCTGGTTGTCCGGATTCTTATCCGTTCAATCGGCTATCAGCTATCAGCTCTTTTTGTTACCGCGTGCGGAAGTGGATGCGCACAGTCAGTTCCCCATCGATCGGTTCGTCGCCTTTCAACTGGGGCTCAAAGGTCCATTTATTCAATGCAGCCATGCCGGCGATGGTGAGCTCCCGATGCTTGGCCGGCTCCAACACTACCACCGTCACCGTCGCGTCCTTGGAGACCAACATACGGGCTTTCATCCAATCGTCGAGTTCTTTGCCGTCTAGAGCAGGCGGAATAGCCGGCCAGGGTGTGGCCTTGGGAACCGGTGCACGCTGCTGATCCTTGTTGAGCGGCAAGCCATGGACATGGACCTCTGGCAACTCCAGCACATCTTCCATGTGGTCGTCCTCATGCGTAGCCTCGTCACCAGCCACCGCAAATGCAGCGACCGGGATAAGACACAAAAAAGACCCAATCAATAGTACGAGAAGCCGATGATGATTCATTTGTGAGCGACTCTATATTTTGAGGACTGATTAGGCTCTTATACCATCAGATGCCCAACAAGGTCATCCAGCAAGGCCGCAGGGAGCCCGGCGACTGAGGCGTACCCTTGGGGTACGTCGCAAGGAGACGGGCGACTGAGAACGATGCTGGGGACCTTGTTCGGCATCTGATTAAAAGAACCATTGGGCCCGGAAAAAGAACGACCTCGGCATTCCCGCGTGCGAGACACCTAGACCGATACTCCCCTCGCCTCGGTTAATGAGGTACTGTTGGTCCAGTAGGTTCACCACGTCAAAGCCCAACAGAAGTTTCTGGTTGTCCCACGGCAAGGGGATGACATGCGTCAGGGACATATTGTAGACCGTGTATGACGGACTGTGGGTAGAGTTCGTCTTGCCTCCCTCTTCTGCTGTCCGTAAGCCGGACGCAAACAGCACCTGCCCCGTGAGAGTCGTCCGCTCTAAGAAACGATAGGCCACCACTCCGGAACTCGTGAGTGTTTGCGAATGATCGCAGAACACCCCGCCCTGAGAGTTAATGTCGTTGATCTCCTTTTGTTCCAACAGAACGTGTCCGGATTGGAGTCCGTAGCCCTTGCACTGCCCCCAGGCCACATTACCGCGCGCGGATAAATTTTCCATCAGCTGCAGCTTCAATGCGCCATCGATGCCGCGCTGCCAGCCCCGCTCGAAGGCAAAGTAGTTCAAGAGCGGCGTGGTGCCAAACTGACCTGCGTCAGAAAGAAAGTGCGCAAGCTTGTAGTAACCGGTCAGCTGTACGGTCGCCCAGCGTGAGAGGGCATGATAGCTGCCGACCTCGAAGTAGTGCGCTCGCTCGGCCCGAACCGTATTATTCGTTGTATTCTCCGGTGCTGCCGTTGTTCCGGCTGTATGAAGTTTCGTAAAGGAAATGGCTTCGAGGTTCGGCGGCGTGAACTGCCGTCCATAGTAGACATGGAAGACATTGGCCGGATCGGCCTTGTAGGTGATCCCGACCCGCGGGCTGACCTGTCCCTCATGGCGCTGGTACTGCACTGCATCAGCCCGCACGCCGAGATTCAGCGTCCAGTGATCGCTCGGGCTCCACTGATCCTGAATCCAGAATTCCTGTCGCCAACCAATCAATCGATTGTCCGCATTGATACCAATCACTGGACCGGTCGGATCAGATTCCGAATCGTTCGGATCTAGCCGATTGAACCCAAACAACCTCGTCTTGTTCACTGTCTGTGTCCGGTCGACCTGAAATCCAATTTTGACCACATGTTCCTTGGATGGAATATAGGTGTGATCGAATCGAAGTCCACTTGAGTTGGCGCTCCGATCCTGGCTCCCGGCTGAAAATGGCTCAGCCGGATCTCCTGTGTAGGCAAGTACATTCAATGGATCAGTCCGAAACGTGGCGCGCGTATGGCGGAAATATCCGGAGAGGCTGAAGAAATTATTGCTGTTCACATCGTGCCGCCAGACCATGTGCCCATATTGGTTATTTTCCTTTTGGTTCTCGTCGAGCATCTCGGACGGTACAGGGGAAAATCCAGGCAATAAGCCCGTAATGGTGGCATTCGGGGTCCGACCAGGCAACGTCGGAATCTGATACTTCGCCACAGAGTTCAAAAACACCCACGAGAAGCTGTTCGAGTTGTCGAGCTGATAATCGCCCCGCATGAACGTCTGATTCCTCTCGCTTTGCCCATGAAAAATCGAATGCCCTAGCGTCGGCGGCTCGATGCCGCGATTCGTTGCCGTATGGCTGTTCAGCACGTAGAACCGGAATTTCTCGCCGACCGTGCCACCATATTCGAGCGAAGGATTGATTGTCCGGTTCGAGCCGCCGAACATTTGGACAGATCCAAACCCTGGCTTCGTACCGCTCTTGGTCGTGATATCCAACACCGCAGCCGTCTTATTTCCATACTGCGCTTCCATACCACCAAGAATAATATCCGCCCGTTCCCATGCCCGCGGCGAGATCACATCGGAGAAGGTGGAGGACACGGTATCTGGAATCGGCACGCCATCGATACGCAACTGGAGATTGGCATGATCCTGCCGCAGATGGACCTGCTTAAGCGAACCATAGACGGCGCTCGGGATCGTCAGTAACACGTCCTGTAACTCGACATTGTTGCCGCGCGGCAATTCTTCGATATCCTTTCGACTCACTGGGTAGATCTCGCTCGACGCCTTGTACTGAATCGGTGCGAGAGACGACCGTACTTCAAGCGCGATCACTTTGCTCTTGGACAGGGTTAAGATGATGGGGTCGGGGGCCTCGCTCCCGATCTTCAGCACGATATATTCGCTTCGAAAGATATCCTGCACGGCACTGACGGAATAGGTTCCATCGGCAGGGACGGGAATGCTGAATTCGCCGGCATCGTTCGACACGCCGGTCGTCACTAACGTCCCCTCTTGATTCTTTACCTCGACGACCACCTGTCCCACCCGACGAAGATCCTGGTTCTGGACCAGTCCCTCAATGAAATTTGGCTCGCCTGCAATGGCACGATTCTGATGAAGAACCGTCAGACAGAGACAAAGATACAGCAAGAAAACAATGAAATGACGCCACATAATAGGACGCATGAAACCCCCTACCATCACGTGATGAAAAAGCACCGCGCCTCTCTAGCAAGAGTCCGACGACAACCATGACAGAATGGCGTGAGCCGAAATGATGTGACTAGCAGCGGGGAGGAGCGCGAGAAGGACCAGGCGTGGATAGTTCGAAGGACAGCAGAACGGAGTCCGCTGGAAGTGCCAGCAGCTCGACGAGTTCCTGTGCCGTGAAGAGAGGAGTGCCGATATCGAGGAACCCGGCCGTGTGATGCTTGACCCATTGACAGAGATCGGTGTCGGAGTGCTCGTGGCCATCGTGGTCAGCCGCCGCCAACTCGTGATGGACATCCTGCGCCACGGCAAACGGCGCGATCGCGAGCAATAGCAGGACAAGGCCGATCGCCACAGTGCCCCGAAAAAAATAGGGCAGACGTCGTATGGAAGTGTGTGGAATCATTGCGGGCGAGCTACGTACCATAGGCATTTACGCATGTCAAACAACGGGATAAAGGCGCCATACCGAACATCTCCAGCCGTCAGGCGCCTACTCCAGTGGATATTCCTCCGAGTATACGCTATATTTTACGCGTCCAAGCGCACATCGCCCCGTCAAGCTCTTATGACAAAGAGCGCTTCCTATGTAAGCAGGCAAGACCATGCAGAGCCCCCTTGATAACCAGCACATCATCGATATCAAGCCGCTGCCCTCGCCGCGAACGATCAAGTCAAAGCTACCGATCACCGATCAAGCCGCTGCGCTAGTCGTCGAAACCAGAGATGCCATTCGCCACATTCTGCACGGCCAAGACCGTGAGCGCCTACTGGTGATCGTCGGACCCTGCTCCATCCACGACCCTGAGGCCGCCTACGAGTATGCTGACCGATTGAAACCAGTAGCGGATGCGTTGCGCGACCGGTTGCTCATCGTCATGCGTACCTACTTTGAAAAGCCCCGTACCACAGTCGGATGGAAAGGCCTGATCAACGATCCACATCTGGACGGCACCTGCGATATCGCCACGGGAATGGAACTCGCGAGAACGATTCTCCTCAACATCAACAAACGCGGGGTTCCCTGCGCGGCTGAAGCCTTAGACCCGGTGTCCCCCCAATACATTGCCGATCTCTGGAGTTGGGTGGCCATCGGCGCCCGCACCACCGAAAGCCAGCCACATCGGGAAATGGCCAGCGGGCTGTCGATGCCGGTCGGCTTCAAAAACGGTACCGAAGGCAATCTGCAGGTGGCCTGGAATGCCATGGTCGCCGCAAAACAGTCTCATCACTTTCTGGGCATCAACGCCGATGGGCTCACCTCCATCATCAAGACCATGGGCAACCCAGATCGTCATATCGTGCTGCGGGGCGGGGGAGGAAAAACCAACTATGAAGCCGAACACGTGACTCGCGCGGGAGCCATGGTCGCAAGCGAGGGAATTGCTCGTCCCATCATGATCGACTGTTCGCATGACAACTCCAGCAAAGATCATCGGCGCCAGGGCTTGGTCGCGCGCGATGTTCTCCGCCAATACCGTAACAGCCGCCAATCCATCATGGGCCTCATGCTCGAAAGTAATCTCAACCCCGGCAAACAGACCTGGAAACAAGGCATCTCTCTGGCCCACGGCGTCTCCATCACCGATGCCTGTCTCGGCTGGGATGAGACAGCAGCCTTACTCACAGAACTGGCCGATATGATCGTGACCAATCCCGCCTAACCGGATACTGAACTGGTCTGTCTGGTCTATCTAGTCTGTCTCGTCTGTTTACGTGAACGAAACTAGCCAGATGAACCAGATAGACCGGACAGACTAGATAGACCAGATAGACCAGCATGCTAATCGACACCCATACCCATCTGGACGATGCCCGCTACAATGACGATCGCGAGGCGATGATTGCCCGCGCCAGGGAAGCCGGAGTCGAAGCCTTCATCACCATCGGCTGCGATCTGGCGACCAGCCGGGCAGCGGTTGCGCTGGCGGAACAACACCCCTTCATCTATGCCTCCATCGGCGTCCATCCACATGAAGTGAAGCATATCCTCGATAGCTGGTACGACGATTTCCGCCAGCTTGCGCAGAACAAAAAGGTGGTCGCCTACGGCGAGATCGGCCTCGACTACCACTACAATCATTCGTCACCGAAGGAACAGCGCGAACGATTCCGCGAACAGATTCAGCTCGCACGCGAGTTGAATCTTCCCGTGATCATCCACACGCGGGAGGCCCAAGAAGACACGATTTCGATTTTGAAAGAAGAGAAGGCGTCAGAGGTGGGCGGGGTTTTTCACTGCTTTTCCGGGGATGCGTGGCTGGCGAAAGATGCGTTGGATTTAGGGTTTTATCTGTCGTTCTCCGGAATTCTTACCTTTCAAAATGCAACGATGCTTCGAGACATCGCAAAAACCGCTCCGCTGGACCGGCTCCTAATCGAAACCGACTGCCCGTACTTGACGCCCATCCCCCATCGAGGCAAACGGAACGAACCGGCCTACGTGTCATTCGTCGCGCAAAGGCTGGCAGAGCTTCACGCCGATGCGCCGGACATGTCGATCGACCGCATCGGACGTATCACCACCGAGAACGCGAAGCGCCTGTTCACACGAATGCGTGAGGCGTAAGGGGTGAGGCGTGAGGCGAGGGAAGAATCAGAATTGCTTGAGGTGCCGGCTGCGTTGCCGTTGGGACTTCGGCAACTTGCGCGGGTTTCCCTTCTTGCCCGGCCCACGCTGAGGTCGAAGATCCTCCCCTGTATCCAGCTCTTTGTGGGGAGTAACAGGGGTCACGCTCGACGGCCCCTGTAGTTTCCCGATAAACTCCTGGGCCTTCATCACAAAGGCTCCTTGCGCATTCGCGACGTCGATAATCTCACGATCAGAACTCACCACCGCGCAGGCGGATCCGAATTCGGCAGCCAGACGTTGAATCACCTGGTCGGCTTTTTCTCCCCGCCGGGAGAAAATAATCTCCAGACCAAGCCGATGCTCCCGTTGTTCCGTGCCCCGCCCCTGTTGCCATCCATCAAAGACCACCGTGATTGCATGGGATTTTCGTTGGCGATAGGCCGCCAGATCGTGCAGGAACGACTCGCGCGCCATCTCGGAATGCAGGCTTGCCCCTACACCGATCCGGCCTGTCTGGGCCAAGAGATTGTATCCATCGACGATGAGATGAAGTGCCATGACGAACAGTGCACGCCCGGTCTATCTGGTTGATGGTTCATCTGGTCTATCTGGTTTGTTTTGTTCTGAGCTCAAAGAAAACCAAATAAACCAGACAAACCTGTTTAACAAGCTTTCTTGGTACCCTACTGCTCGCACCGGCCACAGTCAACCGGCTCCAGATCACGCGAGAAGCGCGAGGAGCGAGACGGACGAGGGGTTCGAAGTTCGAGGTTCGAGGTTTTTTGAACTTCGAACCCAGAACTTCGAACTTCGAACTTCGAATCGTCCGTCCCGCCAGTCTCGCCTCTCTTATCCGCTTCTAATCCAGAACTCAGAACTTAGAACTCAGAACTTCTTCACCCGGCTCGCCCGTCTCGCTCGTGAATGGCCAACCCCCTTGACAACGGCGCACACATCTGAGAAAAACTCTATATCCCATCACACGCAGTCAACACCCATGCGATCAGCCCTGTGGCGCATCCTCACCCTCGCCTTCCTGGTCGGACTCTTCGATCTTCCTGGGCATGCCCTCAATCTGTTTCACACCGGCCATGCATCAGCTGCAACGAGTGCCACCCGTCAGGAACCTCCTGCCAAGCCCAACCGATTCCGCACTTCACCTGTACACATGGCTCTTTCTGCGCGAGGCCTGACGACGATTCGGAACCTCAGGACAGCCAGCTCGCCGGGGTTGACGAGGCTCGTGCTCGATCTCGACGCGAAGGCCCGCCCCAACAAACATCCTCAACTCCAGGCCGAGGGAATCACCATCGAAATTCCCAACGCCACCTTGAGCCATTCCGCCAAATCGGCACTGACAGCCGGCCGGGTTGCCAAGCCATTTATCATCAGCCAATCATCTGAACAATCTGTTGCAGTCTCTCTCCCGGCTGGCTCATTTCAACGCTATACGTTGCTCACGTTGACCAATCCTCACCGGCTTGTCATTGATGTGGTGCCTTCAGACTATCCCATGGCACCTCCGTCTGTTGAATCAACACCAGGCCTAGGACTTCCGTACCCTACTCCTCCCCAGCCAACTCAGCCGCGAGCTAAGTCATTTACAACCATTGTGATCGATCCAGGGCACGGCGGGAGAGATTCTGGAGCACGTGGGCAGCGCGGGACAGAAGAAAAGGACATTACGCTGAAAGTCGCATTGAAACTACGGGATCTCTTGAGCCAGCAGCCGGGAGTCCGCGTCCTCATGACCCGTGAACGAGACCAGTTCGTTGAGTTGGAAGACCGGGCAAAGTTTGCCAATGCGGTGGAAGCGGATCTCTTTGTGTCGATCCATGTGAATTCGCATCCCCAACGCTCCGTGAAGGGGATTGAAATCTACCACTTCGGAGAAGCCAAGGATCAACGAGCGCTCGAAGTGGCGGCCCGCGAAAATGGAACCCCGCTCAACAACACGGGCGTGGGATGGGAATATCTCGTCGCCGACCTTCTGACGGCGAAGAAGATCGAATCATCCCTCGAACTCGCCTGGACCGCCAAGGAAGCCATGGTGACCAACCTGAACGGCCACTATGAATTGCTGGATCATGGGGTAAAGACCGCGCCCTTCTACGTTCTCCGCTTCACCAGCATGCCCAGCATCCTGGCTGAAATCGCTTTTATCTCGAACACTGATGAAGAAGACCTGCTCCGAACCACCCGCTTCCCCACGCGCGTGGCGGAAGCACTGATGGAAGGCATCAAGTCCTTCCTCGCCTCTGCGAAACTCACCACGCGATGACCCCCCCACTGTTCTATCTCCCACGCTGATGCCCACGGTCAAGTTAGTCTTGGAATACGACGGGACCTGCTACGCCGG
This sequence comes from Nitrospira lenta, assembly GCA_945906715.1. Lineage (GTDB taxonomy): Bacteria > Nitrospirota > Nitrospiria > Nitrospirales > Nitrospiraceae > Palsa-1315. Next base: position 830 of record CAMDRK010000089.1, on the reverse strand, counting down.
TTGGCAGCGCCAACCCGATCAACCCACGATCCAAGAAGCCATCGAACAAGCCATCCGGCAAGTGAGCCAAGCCACGGTGTCCGTCATCGGCGCAGGCCGCACAGACTCCGGCGTACATGCTCGTGGGCAAGTGGCGAGTTTTCGCACGGACCAAGATTGGCCCGCATACAACTGGATGCGGGCGCTCAATGCTGTACTGCCGAAAGACATTGCCGTTCATTCCTCTGCCATCATGGCCGACCGCTTTCATGCCCAACACGATGCACGAGGCAAACTCTACACCTATCGTATTCTGCATCGCCCAGCCCGTCCCACTATCGATCGTTCATTCGTCTGGCACATCTACCACCCGCTGGATGAAACGGCCATGCAACAGGCAGCCGTGACGCTGATCGGATCACAAGACTTTTCCTCCTTCGAAGGAAGTCTCACGGACAACGAAAATCCCATCTGCCATCTGCAACGACTCGCGGTCATCCGCCACGACGACCAGATCTCCATCGAGGCCTACGCCGACCGATTTCTGAAACACATGGTTCGAGCCATGGTCGGGACGCTAATCGAAGTGGGGCTGGGCAAACGGACTCCCGACAGTCTCACCGCAGTCCTGAAATCTCGGAATCGGTCTGCGGCAGGCCAGACCGCCCCTCCTCATGGACTCTGCCTCATGCGCGTAGACTATGAGTAGCAGGCTGGTTTCTCTTGTCTGTTTGGTCTGTTCAGTCTATCTGGTTCATCCGGTTAGTTTCGTTCAACCAAACACACGAGATAGACCGAACAGACCCGACAGACCGGATAGACCAGAGAGACCTTCGCGTCCCGCCAGTCTC
>CAMDRK010000088.1 GCA_945906715.1 Nitrospira lenta | reverse complement strand
CCGATGGCCTCCAGGTTCAAGTGCTTCGTGGCGCCGATGCGGCCGATGGCATACATGAGCGTCGTGGTGGTGATCGGGGGTCGGTGCGTCAGCGAGACCGTGACCTGTCCGTCTGATTCTTTTCGGATCGCGACCGCTTCTTCTTCATGGTAGATCGTGACGCCGATGGCTATCATGTGTTGTTGAAGCGCGTCGATAATCTGGGCGTCGACAAATTCCAGCAAGCGCGGACGCTTGTCGATCAGAGTGACCGGCACGCCCATCGTGGCGAAGATCGACGCGTACTCTGTGCCGATCACACCGCCGCCGACGATGGTGAGGGAGGCGGGAATATGCTTGAGCATCAGGAGACCATCGGTATCGATGATGGTCTCGTCGTCGAAGGGAATCTCGGCCGGCCGAGCGGGTTCGGTTCCGACGGCGATGACGATCATGTGCGCGCGATACTCAGTCGAAGTACCGGCATGTTGGATGAGGAGTCGGTGAGGATCGACGAAGCTGGCCTCTCCGAAGATCAAGTCGATGCGATTACGCGCCATCTGGTCCTGCACGATCTCAATTTCGTTCTTGATGATGTGGTTGGCGCGAAAGAGAAGATCTTCGATCGTGATCGTCTTTTTCAGGCGATATTCGGCTCCGTACAGGGTGCGTTGGCGGAATCCCGAGAGATAGAGGACTGCTTCGCGGAGGGATTTGCTGGGGATGGTGCCGGTATTGGTACAGACGCCGCCGACGACTTCTTCGCGCTCGATGATGCCGACTTTCTTGCCGAGCTTGGCGGCCTGGACCGCGGCCTTCTGGCCGGCTGGTCCACTCCCTATGACGAGAAGATCGTATTGGGCCATCGCTTCATTCTAAAGGAAGGCTGCGGTTAAGGCTTCGACAAAATAGTTCGAGGTTCCGAGTTCGAAGTTCTCAAACCTCGAACGCAGAACCTCGAACATTTTGGCGTTAGCCTCAACCTTGCCATGCCTCTGTCAGCCTGCAGTGATCAATGACTTGGCCACGGCGAAGGCCTTATCCAGGTCCGGTAGCTGGGTCAGTTCAGGCGTGATCTGCAGATACCGCACAGTATTGTGGGCATCGACCACCATGATTGTGCGAGCCAGGATGTGGGGGCCCTTGAGAAGTAGTCCGTAGGCTTTCCCGAATTCAGCATCTTTGTAATCTGAGAGGAATGTGACATTGCCGATGTGGGCTTCTTTGGCAAATCGCTTTTGTGCAAAAGGCGTATCGACGCTCACGGTGACCAATTCCACCATCTTGTCGAGGCCCTTATTTTTCTCGCTCAGATAATGGGTCTGCTCTTCGCACACCGGAGTATCGAGCGACGGGACGACACTGATGATCCGGACCTTGCCCTTGCCCTTGGTGTCGGTGATGGCTACTGGCGAAAGATCTGTCTGTGTCAGCGTCACTTCTCTGAGGGTGTCCCCAACTTTGATGCTGGCTCCAGCTAGACCCAGGGGGGTTCCCTGAAAGAGGACGGTGCGGCCCTCACCAGCTACAGCGCTGCCGTCAGCGACTGTGTAGTTTTTGTACATATAACTTGTGCCGGTACTTGAGCATCCGGCGAACCCGATCGCCATGCAGAGTGCCGCCCCAATAACCGTTCGATATCCTGCCCTCATACTGCCCTCCTTGGTGGATCGATAATGACCATTCGCACAGGATGCTGAACAAGTCCGTCAGCGCAGAGAAGGTTGAGGTTCAACCTATCTGCTCGCTGCGGCACGAGAGAATAACATTTCTGCTAGGGACGAATAAAGGTGATGAGTTCCTGGTTGACCAGGTCTGGTCGTTCCCACTGTGGGATGTGTCCTGCCTTAGGGATTCGGATGAATCGTGATCCCTTGATCGTCTGGTGGAGTCCTTCGCCTACGGCGAGAGGGAATACCCGATCTTCTTCTCCCCAAAGCACCAGCGTTGGGTGGGTGATTTCACCGATGCGTGTGGCAAATCCGGACTCCCATAATGGAAGGTTTCCTTTAACGGCTAATATAGGCTTGATAAGTCCGGGGCGCTGACGGTTGCGATTGGACCGCTCGATGACGGCTGGTGTGAGGAGTCCTGGATCATGCACGATTTCTTGTAAGACGGACTCAATCATCAGTCCGCCGAACAGCCGGTTGCCGAATGAGACGAGCCAGGACGGCGCGCTGGTTTCCAAGGCACGCCTAACCGACGGACTGGTGAGCTTTTCCATGATTTGTGACGGCAGCCCGTCGATAAGGACGAGCTTGGCGACTTGTGTGGGGTGGGCCAGCGCCATGCCGATGGCCAAGCCGGCGCCCATGGAATTACCGACTAACGTGGCTTGTGGGACTTTTACGGCATCCATGAATCCGACAAAGAAGTCGAGCATCTGATCCGGCCGGTACTCGATCTCGGGCTTATCGGACAGTCCGGCACCCGGCAAATCGAGCGTAAGGACACGGAAGTGCTGCGACAGCGCGTGCTGCTGATGTTCCCATTGCCACATCGATCCCCCGAACCCGTGGATCAGGATGACCGGCGGGCCTGTACCGACATCCAGATAGGCGATTTGCTGGCCATGGACGAGGACGGTGTGAAGGGGTATGCGCTCAATGGCGTCGAACTGTGCTGGAATCGACGAGGGAGACGAGCAGGCAACCATAATGTGACAGAACAGGATGAAGGTGAGCAGCGCAGTATAGGGCTTCCTGCATGCATGAACGGGAGCACGTGGGTCTATCGGGTTACTCCAGCTGGATGACCGTTTCATCCGTTTTCACATTGTCGCCCTCGGCGACCAGGATGGCAGTCACTGTCCCGTCGATCGGCGCCGGAACTTGGCTTTCCATCTTCATGGCTTCGATGATCAGGAGGGGGGTGCCGGCTTTGACTAGGGCACCTATCGAGACGAGTACTTTGACGACGCGGCCTGGCATTGGGGGGGCCACGTCTCCAGACTTGGACGGCCTGGGCCGTTTGCGTTTAGCGCCGGCACCAGCGTCTGGAGCTTCCGGCACGCCAGCCAGGATTTCCTGGATCGGCTCCAAGGAGACCTCTTCGAGTTTATCGTTGACCCGGAGGTAATAGGGTTTGCGGCCGTCAACCTTCCGTCCAGAACCGGATACCTGTACATGGTAGGTTTCGCCGTGGACCGTGACGTTGAATTCAGCCGGGGCCAAATGGAGTTCAGTGGCCGCAGCCGGTCCGCTGGGCAAGAAGCCCTCCAGGGGCTCCAGCGTCAAGTCTCCCTTCTCGCGCGCCTCGAAGAAGTCTCGCGCGATCGTGGGGAACAGGGTGAACGACAGCTGATCTTCTATCGTGGTGGCCGAGGCGGGCAGATCTTTTTTGGTGGCTTCGAGTTCAGGCTCCAACCGATCGGCGGGCCGCGTCTTGATCGGAGAATCGTCCCCGATTGCGCGGGCCATGATGTCGCGATCGAGGAGGCCCGGCGCCCGCCCGTAGAGTCCGAGGAAGTAGTTCTTGGTTTCCGTGGTGATGACTTTATACCGTTCGCCCGTCAGGACGTTGAGCGTGGCTTGGGTGCCCACGATCTGACTCGTCGGGGTGACGAGCGGGGGATAGCCCATTTCCTTTCGGACGCGCGGCACTTCATCCAGCACTTCCTTGATCCGATCGAGCGCATTCTGTTCGGTCAGTTGCGCGGCAAGATTCGAGAGCATGCCGCCGGGAATCTGTGAGGTGAGGATTTCGGCATCGACCCCGGTGAACTCGCTTTCGAACTGCCGATACTTTCGCCGAACGGTGCGGAAGTGTTCAGTGATCGGGAGGAACGAGGCCAGATCCAGTCCGGTGTCGTACGGGGTGTTGCGCAGCGAGGCCACCAGTGTCTCCGTTGAGGGATGCGATGTCCCGCCTGCCAATGGCGAGATGGCCGTATCCAACATATCCAAGCCGCCTAGGATCGCCATGAGGGAGGTCATCGAGGCCATCCCTGAGGTGTAATGTGAATGCAAATGGATCGGGACCTTCACAGCGGCTTTGATCCGGCGTACAAGGTGATAGGCGTCGAGCGGTGCTAAGAGCCCGGCCATGTCTTTGATGCAGAGCGTGTCCGTTCCCAAATCCTCCAGCTGTTTTGCCATGGAGACAAAGCGCTCCACACTGTGGACGGGGCTGACGGTATAGCAGATGGCGGCTTCGACATGTTTGCCACAGGCTTTCACTTCCCGCATGGCTCGTTCGACGTTGCGGATATCGTTGAGTGCGTCGAAGATGCGAAAGACGTCGATGCCATTGGTAGCAGACCGTTCGATGAATCGTTCCAGTACATCATCGGCATAGTGTCGATAGCCGACCAGATTCTGCCCGCGAAGCAGCATTTGGAGTTTGGTGTTGGGCATAGCAGCGCGCAGCGCGCGAAGCCGTTCCCATGGATCCTCTTTGAGGAATCGCAGGCAGGTATCGAACGTGGCGCCGCCCCAGACTTCGAGTGACCAATAGCCGACGGCATCGAGCTTTTGGGCGATGGGCAGCATGTCCTCTGTCCGCATGCGCGTGGCCAAAAGCGACTGATGGCCGTCGCGCAAGGCGACATCGGTGATTAGGATAGGCTTGCCTGCCGCCGGCTGTATCCTCAGCTCTTGGCCGCTACGGGCACGTGTCTTTGACGTCCGGACGGCTGGTCCGGCTGTCCGCTTCTTGGGGGCCTGTGTTCGTGAGGGTCGTCGTGTCGCCATGATTCCCTGATTAATCTTGGGCAGCCGGATATTCGAACGAAGGATGCTCAAAAAGGCCGTCCAGCAAGGCCGCAGCGAGCGAAGAGGCGAGGCGTACGCTTCGGTACGTTGAGCCTCTGAGCGATGCGAGAACGCTGCTGGCGGACTTTTTCAGCATCCTGTTACAGCCCTTCGTAGGCGGCAATAGCCGCAGACAGCGCCAGCACCAGATCTTCCGGTTGCTCGAAATCATCGTAGTTGAACAGCTCAGGATGTGTCTCCAGGTAGGAGGTGTCGAAATGTCCTGCCATGAAGTCAGGATCCTGCATGATTTCCATCATAAAGGGGATCGTCGTCTTCACCCCGCGCAAGACGTATTCTTCGAGCGACCGTCTCATACGGCTGACGGTTTCTTCCCATGTACGGCCGCGCACGGTGAGTTTGGCCAAGAGGGCGTCGTAGTAGGGCGGTACCGTGTAGTCCTTGTAGACGGCTCCGTCGATGCGTACTCCGATTCCGCCCGGGGAGAGATAGGCCGTGATGGTACCGGTGCAAGGCCGGAAGTTGTTCTTTGGGTCTTCCGCATTGATGCGGCACTGGATGGCATGGCCTTGGAGCGTAACTTCCTGCTGCGTAATGTCCAGGGGCATGCCGGCTGCAATGGCGATCTGATTGCGCACGATGTCGATGGCTGTGATCTGCTCGGTCACCGTATGTTCGACTTGGAGGCGTGGGTTCATCTCCATAAAGTAATAGCGGTTGTCCTGATCGAGGAGGAACTCAACGGTGCCGGCATTGTCATAGTCGATTGCCTTGGCGATGGCGATGGCCGCTTCGCCCATCTCGGCGCGAAGCGGTGGCGTGAGAATTAAGGAGGGAGCGATCTCGATGAGCTTTTGATGTCGGCGCTGAATCGAACAATCGCGCTCACCCAAGTGAATGATGTTGCCATGGCGGTCAGCCAGGATTTGAAATTCGATATGATGCGGTCGCTCGAGATACTTTTCGAGAAAGACGCTGCCGTCGCCGAACGAAGCCTGGGCTTCCCTCGATGCCACCGCCATGTTCTCGCGAAGTTCGGCATCCGACCGCACCACCCGGAGACCGCGTCCTCCCCCACCTGCGCTGGCTTTGATGATGACGGGGTACCCGGTACTTTTCGCAAAGGACAAGGCTTCGTTGATGTCGGTGACACCGCCTTCGGTCCCAGGGACGATTGGAATGCCGACTCGTTTGGCCAGGTCGCGGGCTTTGACCTTGCTTCCCATCAAGTCGATGGCTTGCGGCGATGGACCGATGAAGGTAATGCCGGAGGTGTGGCAGAGCTGCGCAAACTGCGAGTTTTCAGAAAGAAACCCATAGCCTGGATGGATGGCATCGGCGCCGATCCGCTGTGCCAGGCTGACGATCTGTTGGCTGTCCAGGAAGCCTTTGACCGGTCCCGGGCCCACCAGGTAGGACTCATCCGCTTTCTTGACGTAGATTCCGGTTGAATCGGCTTCGGAGTATATGGCGGCGGTCGCGATGTTCAATTCGCGGCAGGCGCGGATAATCCGCATGGCGATTTCGCCGCGGTTGGCCACCAGAATTTTCTTGAACATACCGGTCCCAGTCCCCTCAGATCGTTCGAGAATCTGCGAGAGTCATCAGGCGAAAATGAGCGCGTAAGCTAGCATAGGGTCAGGAGTCCTGTCGAGGGAAGCAGGGGGAGACAGGCCGGTTTTATCGGGGAAGCAAGCCTACTTAGCCTTAATCAAGACGGGTTTTGATTGGGCGCTTCCTCCGCCCGCGACGATGATGACGAAGGACATCCCTGCTTTGGCATCCGGCACGGTCGCTTCGATCGTCGAATCGTTTATGAATTTGAACGCGACGGGGATATGTGAGGCCGCGCTGAACGTGACAGTATGGAAGCACTCCTTCGTGCCGAAATTCTCACCGGTGATAACAACTTTGACGCCCGGTTTGGCTTCGTCTGGTTCAATCTTGGCGATTCGTGGGCGCTTGCTTTGGTCGCAGACAGGGTCTCGTTCGACTTTTGCGGCATCAAACCCCTTGATCGACTCTAGGCCATAGAGAGTGAACCCTGCGCCATCAACGATCGCGCCTGGCTCCTCCGCGTGGGATAGGGCCATGGGCGCCATGGACACTATGAGTCCCAGTAACATGAATCTCAACGATCGCCATATCAGCATAACGGCCTCCTTCAATCACAATGGCGCACGATTATTTCTCTTTGATCGGAATATAGACCTCGGCAATGAGTTGTTGGCCGGCCGGAGACAGGGCGAACTGGATGAATGCCTCAGTCAGGGGATGCGGATCCTTCTTCGACAAGAGAAGGATGGGCCGGCGGAGCAAATAGCGGCCGTCTTTGACGGTAGGGCCTTCCGGTTCGACTTTGTCGAGAGGCAAGAGTTTGACCGGAACACCGCCTGAGACGACGGATAATCCCTGGCTTAGGGACAGGTAAGCGACCGCAGACAGAGGGGGAAGCGTTCCCACGACAGTTTTCACAACCTGTTCATCGGAGCCGATCACCTTGGCGGCGCCGGTGATTCTCCCGGTAATGCCAAGTTGCGATTCAAACGTATCGCGAATGTTTTGATTCCAAGGCCGGTCGATGACCAAGATTTTCGTCTCGAGACCGCCGAGTTCTGACCACAGCGTGACCTTACCGGAAAAAATGTCGGCCACTTGTTGCTTTGTGATTTCTTTCATGAAATTGGAGAGGTGCACGAGAATGCCGATCCCATCCCATGCGATGGTCGTTGCCGAAAGACCTGCCGTTTCCGTTCCGGTCACAGCGATGTGGACCTGGCCGGATTTGACCATCTCAGCGGGTTTCGAATTGCCGTCCCAGACGATGTCGAGATAGGCTTTGGGGTTGGCTTTTTCAAACGCGTGGGCGAGGGGCTCAATGATCGTCAGCTCTGGTCCGTTTCCGGCGATGGTCAGGCTGCCTGCGACATCCGCATGAACGACGAGGGCATGTGTGCCACTGAGCAGAAGGCTGAGGCCTAGCGAGAGTAGGAATCTCGCGGTCATAGGATCTCCATCGGTAGGGGGGGATGTCTGGTTTACCCAAACAAACGAGACAAACTAAATAAACCAAATAACGGTCTTCTGCTGCTGGCGGACTTTTTCAGCATCCTGCTAGTTCTCCGCTGTGCCGCCGGTAGAGGGATCGGAAGGTTCTGCCATGTCAGGGGCGGCGCGTTTGCCCATCAGCGGCGGGAGTTTGGCAAACTTGTCCATCCTCTCGTCTAACATATTGTAGGCCTTCATTTCGGCGAAGCCGGTTTTGTGGGTTCCTTTCACTTGTGTCGTGCAGGCAGACAGTAATCGCGTGGCGCTCTGGGCATGGCAGTGAGGACATTCGGTGTCTTCCGCTCTGGCATGGACGGATTGGGTCGCGTCAAAGTGTTTCTCGCACTGTCCGCAACGATACTCATAGATCGGCATGGTTCGTATCCTTCATGCTAGATACACACCGGACAGAGAGAAAAACGCGCTCTTGACCGACCGTTGAGCGATGTCTTATTCTACACATCAAGCTGACAGGACTTCCAGTGCTTTAACAGGCAGCGGAATAACTGTTGCGGCTCGGTGAAAATTAATTTGCTCGAGCATCTAGGGCTACAAGGAAATACCGCGCAGGATGCTCAAAAAGGCCGCCAGCAAGGCCGCAGCGAGTGAAGGGCCGAGGCGTACCCTCAGGGGTACGTTGAGGGCCTGAACGATGCGAGAACGAAGCTGGAGGCTTTTTTCAGCATCCTGCTAGAGGAGGAATTCGATGTCCCTGTTGATTCGCAAGTACAAGAGTGCCGGTGGAATGATGCAGGAAGAGCGGATCGACGATCCGGATCGGATCGAGCGATACATGCGGCTCTTCGAGAAAGACGACATTAAGAAGCTCGAGACGGGCGTCAAGGTTTTCATTGAGAAGGATGAGTGGCAACTCCTGCCCTAAACCACTTACTTCTGACGCTTCACCCCTGACTGTTCCCACAATGAGCTATTGGATTCACGTCGCGCGTTCGATTGATCGGGTCACGCTCCACAGGGAGCGTTGTTCCGAGGTGCCGTCTACATCGATCGGCTCCTCAAGCGACTTCTGGGAAGGCGGGTGGTTCGATTATCCGGACAAGGAACGGGCGTTAGCGGCGATGGAGCAGGCCGGGACGACTGAGCAGCGCCGGTGTGCGCTGTGCAAAGCCTAACGGCGAAGTGCTGAGTGCTATGTGCTGAGTTCTGAGTAGGGCGAAAGGGATCTCGTTACTCAGCACTCAGTTCTCAGCACTTTTTGACCTGATGCCACGACTTGCACTTCTGCTGACAACGTTCATTTGGGGTGCAACATTCCCTGCTACCAAAGCGGTGCTGGAGCAAATTCCACCGTTCTCGTTTCTGTTTCTCCGATTTCTCCTGGGAGCCTTGTTGGTCGGGGGCGGGTTTCTGCTCTGGAGACTTCG
>CAMDRK010000087.1 GCA_945906715.1 Nitrospira lenta | reverse complement strand
ACGGCCATCAAGGCCCCTGGATTCGGCGATCGCCGCAAGGCCATGCTGGAGGATATCTCGATCCTCACCGGCGGCCAGGTGATCTCGGAAGACATCGGCATCAAGCTGGAAAACGTGAAGCTCACGGACCTCGGCCGCGCCAAGCGCATCACGGTCGACAAGGACAACACCACGATCGTGGAAGGCTTCGGCGATTCTAAGAAGATCGAAGGCCGCGTGAAGCAGATCAAGGCACAGATCGATGAGACGACCTCCGACTACGATCGGGAGAAGCTCCAAGAGCGCCTCGCGAAGCTCGTGGGCGGTGTGGCCGTCATCAACGTCGGTGCCGCAACCGAAACCGAAATGAAGGAAAAGAAGGCGCGCGTCGAAGACGCATTGCACGCCACCAAGGCAGCCGTCGAAGAAGGAATCGTCCCGGGCGGCGGAACGGCCTATCTCCGATGCATCAGCGCATTGGATTCGCTCAAGCTGAATGCCGAGCAGCAGGTGGGTGTCAACATCATCCGCCGTGCGCTCGAAGAGCCGATTCGTCAAATTGCGTTCAATGCTGGGATGGAAGGCTCTGTCATCGTTGAGAAAGTGCGCAATGACAAGAACCTCAGCGGCGGCTACAACGCCGCAACCGAGGAATATGTGGACATGATCAAGGCCGGCATCATCGATCCGACCAAGGTATCTCGTTGCGCGTTGCAAAACGCCGCGAGCGTGGCGGGATTGATGCTCACGACCGAGGTGATGATCACCGAACTGCCGGAAGAGAAGAAAGAACAGGCCGGTGGCGGCGGCGGTGGACACAACCACGGCATGGAAGGCATGTACTAAGACAAGAACGAAGAGCTAATGGCGTATAGCCTATAGCTCGGAGTAAGACACGAAGGGCCCGGTGGTGATCCCACCGGGCCCTTCGTGTTTTCTCCCTCCTACGCAGGAGGGCACGACTATCAAGCCATCAAGCGCCAGTTGCTTACACCGCCCCTCTGCGCGCAACCTTCGAGCGCACACGGGTAGTCCTTGCTGTGCGGCGGCTCGTGTGGTGCTCCGCATACGCATCGAGTAGTCGACGAATCATCCGCTGGTACTGGGTACGGTGCTTCTGCGCTTCGCCCTTGAAAAACTCCACGCTTCGCTTACTCAGGGCAATGGTCACCTTCACCCCTTCATCTTGAAACACAAGATCCTCCGGGCGAGGAAGAAAATCAGGAACGACCTTCAAGTCCCCTAGCGGCTCATTCGTGTATTTGACATTCGCGCTCATACAGTTGCCTCCCTTTCCGCCAATAGCCGGCCCCGAAAATTCGAATGACATGACTGCGATACGTGAACCGAACGGTCAGCACGCCGCCCTCGACGAGGCCAAAGCAGTAGAACCGCTTCTCCACCGTGCTGTGGGAAAGGTCTTCCGCAATGACACGAAAAGGATCGGCGAACGCCAATTGCGCCGTCGCAAAAGAAATTCCATGCTTCTCCTGATTCTCCAGATCCTTTGCTCGATCCCACTCGAAACGGGCCTTGTCCATAGCGGAAGATTAGCATGAATACGACTGAAGAGCCATATGTTCGTATGGCTCGATAGAAGAGCATGTCTCATGGCGTATAGCAGATAGCTGGGTGTGAACAGTGACCGGCTCGGCGGATCGTCCGCCGGGTTCTTCGTGTTTCTTGGCCTTGAATCGCGCTAGAATAAGCGCCAGTGTGAATAAACCGAGGGAACGCCCGGTGATCGTCGAAGTCGAATCAAACGATAATTGTGAGGCGAGTGTCTTTGCGCGGTTCAAGGAAATCAGACCCGCTCGCCCAGTCCTACACGTCAAACTCTACGAACGAAACCCTGCCGGCGAATGGTACTGGGTCACAGGCTGGAGCGACAATGCCGCAATCCCTGCATGCCAGGCCTATGCTCAGTTGGTGGAAGATTCCGGCGCGGGACTGACACATCTGGTCTATGGAGGGATTCACGGCTTACGGTTCAAGCCGATCAATATCGAGGAAGCGTGGGGTCTCGAAAGTCCGCATCAGTGGGGAGAAGCGTACCTTTCCCTGGCCAGTGATCGCGACCTACAGTATACCGAGTAGTCCACCGTCAGACTTGTGGCAGCGATGTTTCGGCAACTACCGCTGACGGTTGCGGGAGTGATCCTGATGGCGACGGGGCAGCCTGGTTGTAGACCACCTGATACCCTAGACCAATCCTGCGCAGAGATACCACACCGGAGCGGCTGAGCCGGTCAACGGCTGAGAAGACTTGCACCCAACTCATCCCAGGGATTGAAGACATCTCTTCAATCGTCAACGGCCCGCTCATTTTTAATGCCGCGACGATTTTTTCGTCGGTGAGGACTGACGGGCCAGGCGACTCGATAGTAGAATTCATGGCGGCCTCCATTCGGTGCGGTAAACAGCAACCCTGCATAGGTTGACAGCAAGATCGTTCTTACAATGATCTTATTCCCACGCGTATAGGAGTCAAGAACTAGGTGAACTCACGCAGCAGCACACGAACAATAATGGCGGTTCTCTCGGTGATGGGAAAATGGGAACGGGTGAGTTTGTGTGACGGAAGTATTCCGACCTCTGACCTCCAGCCTTCAGCCTGAACCCCTTCAGCCTGAATGCCTTCCCAGCTTCAGCCTTCTGATCGGCCTGTTACGCTTTTTGATGGCTCTCAACACCGCCTTGAACAACTTGGAAGTCTTTGGCGTTTCGAAGAACGAACGGAAGATGTCGTGCACGACAGTCCTATGAGCTGCATGGTCGGCTTGAAACTGATTGAGGGCGACCGATCGACTCGTCCCCGTGTAGCCCATGCGGATCGCGCAACGTTCGAGCTTATCCTGCCGATCCGGCAGCGCGTGTGTTTGCATATCGTGCACCATCTGCAGCTTATGCTCGACGTCTCGAAGAAACTGATAGGCACGGGTAAGGCCGCCCTGCTGTTTCGCTGAAAGGATGCCGGCCTTGTGAAGTCGCGCTAACGATCCGATGGTTCCTCGATCCAAGATTCCTGACAATCGACGGCCGGCAAGCGCTTGGATCGTTTGGACGAAAAATTCGATCTCGCGGATGCCTCCGCCTCCCAGCTTCACGTTGCGCTGCTCCTGCCCTCGTTCCGCCATCTTCGCGTCGATTCGTTCCTTGACCGATCGGACCTCCTCGACGATCGCGAGCCCCTGTTCGACAGCCGAAAGTTCCGATGGGGCCCCTAGCACGAAGGGCCGCACCTGCTTGACGAACGATTTCCCGACCTCCTGCGACCCGGCGATGGGCCAGGCCTTCAGCAAGGCCAACCGTTCCCACACTTGCCCTCTCGTCCGATAGTACTTATCGTACTCGTCGAGCGAGCGAGTGAGCTGCCCCACCGAACCTTCTGCCCGCAAACGGAGATCGACGCGATAGAGATACCCCTCATGGGTCTGTTCGGTCAGCGCCTTCGTCAGCTCCCGCGCGAGAATTTCAAAGTATTCTTCATTGGATAGCCCCCGCTGCACAGAGCCCTTTGCCTTCACGCCTCTGGGCGCAGCCGGCCTGGTTTCTCCCTCATGGGATTCACAGACATAGAGCACGTCTACATCGGAGCTGTAATTGAGCTCATGCCCACCCAGCTTTCCCATCCCAATGACCGTGAAGCCTGTCTCCACCCACCGCCCCTGACGATTGCGATGCATGGGAATGCCGTACTGAGATCGTAACCCGGCATCGACAATGTGATAGGCGGCATCGATGAGGACCGAGGCCAGGTCTGAGAGAGAAGCGGTCGTTTCGACCACATCGGCTAACCGGAGGAGATCCCGTACGCCGATGCGCAGCATCTCTCGACGGCGGAATCGTCTGAGCGCGTCCAATTTGAGTTCCGTGGCATCGACCGTCTCCAGATTCTGCCGGACCGTACGCTCCATCCCAATCTTGGTCGGCGCGGTGGACAGTACATTTTGTTGGGCCAGCCAGTACAGCAGCAACGGATCACGGACGAGGGTAGAGGCGAGCGAGTTACTGTTTCCGAATATCACGCAGACCAGGTCCACCATGCGGGGGGCGCTGCGCAGGTATTCCAACACGGCCGAGCGGCTGACTCCGCTTGCAAGCCAACGTTCCCATTGGTTCAAGGCCAGATCCGGATCAGCAGTCTTCCCAATGGCCTCAAGCAACGAGGGTAGAATGACTGCCAACTGGCGCCGTTGGTGTGGATCGCCCGCCATTGACTGCAGATTCGCATCGGCATCTTTAATGCGTTGGAGGCCGTAGGGTTGAAGAATCACTTCAACCTGGGCCGGTTCCAGCCCGGACGCTAGTAGGATCGGGGTCGGATCCGGACGAGCAGCCCACTGGAGCGCAGGGGCGGCACAATAACGCGGCAGCGGCTTCTTGGGACGCGTAATCATAGGGGAGCATTATACTCATACCTTGACGCTCGCACAATGAATCCCACTTCGGCTATACTCCGAGCTATGACGGTTGGGCCTGAACCACGCGAATCGATCATCAAAACTCTGGCCTCCCTCTGTCCAGACGTCGCGGATGAAGTAAGCAGAGACTTCGTCTCACGAATGGACCCCGAATACTTCGAACGATTCCAACCAGACACCATCGCACACCATATTCAGCTTGCCAGCCGTCTCGCGCCAGACCACCCCTGCGAACTATCGGTGCTCGACAAACGAGCAGGCCGATGGGAAATCAGCATCGTCGCCTACGACTACTTCTCGGAATTCGCCGCCATCTGCGGTGTGCTCTCGGCCTTCGGGCTCAATATCGAAGAGGGACGGATCTATACCTTTATGGGGGCCACGCCCTCTCCATCCCCTCGCAGGGAGACCCTCTCAAGGGCTGACCGGCCTAAAGGCAGGCCCGGCCTCAGCCGCAAGAAAATCGTCGATGTCTTCCTCGTACATCCCATAGACAAAGCAGGTTTCCCCCCACCACAACACAATGCCCTGCGACAGACAGTCAGTGAGATCGTTCAACTCCTGGATGCCGGTCAATTCGAAGAGGCACGCCAATATGTCAACCGCCGGCTCGTCGAACGATTGGACAAACAACGGAGCGCCTTCACCGGCCTGCTCGATACGGTGCAGATTACCTTCGACAATGGCCAGTCACCGACAGATACGATTATGGACATCCAATCGGATGATACTCCGGCCTTCCTCTATGCGCTTGCGAATGCTCTGGCCATGCGCAACATCTACATTACCAAGGCCCAGATCGAATGCGACGGCGCCAAGCTGCACGATCGTTTCTATGTCAGGAATCGCGATGGACAGAAGCTGCTCGACCCCGCCGATCAGCAGCAGCTTCGGCTGACCGCCGTGCTCATCAAACAATTCACACATGCCTTGACCTGGGCTTCCGACCCGGCCAAGGCCCTGGCATCGTTCGACCAGTTCCTGGACCTCATCGTGAAAGACCAGGGTAAGACCGGCAAGAGCCGGGCGCTTGACTTCATCAGCGATAAAAAGACGTTTCCGCTGCTCGCGCGACTACTCGGCGCCAGCGACTTCTTGTGGGAAGATTTTCTTAGACGCCAGCACGACAACCTCCTTCCACTGCTCACGGACTACCAGGATGCGCCCCTGATCAGGCCGCAGGCAGCCCTCCGGAAGGAGCTCGATCGTGCGGTCGCGCGCGCCAAAACAGATGAGACGAGAAAAGAAGCGTTGAACCGGTTTAAAGACCGTGAGATGTTCAGGATCGACATCAAACACATCGTCGAACCCTCGAACAATTTCCCCGACTTTTCGCTGGCACTCTCGGAACTGGCGGAGGTCATCATGGAACAAAGCATCGCAGATTGTAGCGCGAAGCTGGAGAAATCGTATGGGCACCCACGGCTCGCGAACGGGAAACCCTGTTCTTTTGCCGTTCTGGGACTGGGAAAGTTCGGAGGGCGCGAGCTCGGCTACGCCTCGGACATCGAAGTCCTGTTCGTCTACGGTGGAACAGGCAAAACAAGCGGTAACCAGGGAATTGAGAACAGCGAATACTTCGAACGGCTGGGGCAAGAACTCTTAGGTTGGATTGAAGCCAAACAAGAAGGGATCTTTCGCATCGATGTCCGGCTTCGACCGCATGGAGGCAAGGGTGCGCTGGCCAATGAATTCGAGGAGGTCTGTCGCTACTACAGCCCAACCGGACTTGCCGCGCCGTTTGAACGGCAAGCGTTAATCAAGTTACGGCATATCGCCGGCGACTCCGCGCTAGGCCATCAACTGGAAGCGCACCGGGACTCCTTCGTCTATGGAGATGCTCCCTGGAACATTGCCACGGCACTAGAACTCCGGAGACAACAGCTCAAGCAACTGGTCGCGCCGGGAAAGATCAACGTGAAGTATAGCGCAGGAGGACTCATCGACATCGAATATGCCGTGCAATACTTACAAGTCATGCATGGGCACGACCATCCGAGTCTGCGTACGCCGAATACCCTGCAGGCGCTCGCCGCGCTGGTGAATGCAGAATTGGTCGCACGCACCGATGGAGCAGGTCTCCGGAAAGCCTACATCTTCATCCGGATGTTGGTCGATGGATTGCGCATGGTCAGGGGAAACACCAAGGATCTCGTCCTTCCTCCGTACGATTCAGAAGAGTTTGTCAGTCTTGCCCGCAGGGTCGGCTATACGAAAGACGACTGGAAGGCCGGCGCCCGCGATTTGCAGTCAGACATCGAACAACATATGACCCTCACCAAGCAGTTCTTCAAGCGGACGTTCGGAGCATTGTGAGGGGAGCAGGAGGGTAGCCTGTTGTTCTCTTGTGCTCGCGCAACGCGCCCGGGTTTGTCTGTCTGGTTGACTGGTCTATCTGGTTCTTCTGGATGAATTTCCGGTCCAACCAACCAGATAGACGAGATAGACCAGATGAACCAGCCCTTGTTGGACGCGCGCAATGGAAGATCAATCAGCCCCCATCCCTGAAGAGATAACGAGCCAGCCTGGAGGGATCGTCCGCAACCTCGCTCAACGGGCGCAGTAGGACCGACGAGGGTGCCATTCCCTGGAAAGTAAAATAAGAGAGCTTGTAGGGATAGGAGGGAGCGGGTGGCTTAACCTAGGCTGCGTGGTACGCTTTTGGTCCAGACTCCAAGATAATATTGAGCCGCCCTCCGCAGGCGCACACGATACGTTGGAGTGTGCGAAGTTCGTAGCGATCGTACTCCGAGTTTTCGTAGCGGCTGATTGCAGAAGCCGTGGTCTTCGCTCGCTGCGCCACCTGTGCTTGGGTCAACCCCGCCTCTTGGCGTAGCCGAGAGAGCTGCTCGCCGATCGACAATTTTTGTAATTCTTCTTCAAAACCCTTGCGGAATTTTGGACTCGCCAACTTTCTGTCCAGCCACCCTTTGCCCATTCTCGCAGCTTTAACTTTCATGCTTCACTCTCCCTTCAAAGTCTTTCTTGCAGGCTTCGGCTCGGTCTATTTCTCGTTTGGGAGTTTTATCGCCGGCCTTCCTGAATCCATGCGTGACGATCAGTCTTCGGCCAACGAAAAAGAAGCACAAGATTCGATCGGCCTCGACCTTGAACTCAAAGATCTGGTCCGTTTCGGTCAAATGCTTGAACTTGCGCTCATTCCAGATCTTCCCCGTATCTCCCATGCGCGCAAACAGCGCGGCAAACTTCTGCTGACCTATGAGAGGAAGTTGTTCGAGCCATGCTTCTGCCGGCGCAGCTCCGCTCGGAGCAACGTAGAATTCGATTCGGAGCGCCACACCGTCATAGACCAGCCGACTTGACGACAGCTTGCTCGATGAATCTTCCATTCTCCCTCTTTGGATAACATAGCATATATGCTACTAAGCGAACAATCGCGGCGGGCCGATACACAGGCGCGAAATAAAAAACGGGGTCTTTTCCCAATCGAGTGGGTAAGAAATGGCTACAAAGTGTTGAGAGTCCGCGCCGGGCAAGGGTTTCTGGGTGCCGCTCATGTGTCATTCCCGCGAAGCTTGGAGAAGTGTCTGGCGTCAATTAGATTTGAAGGTTGGCGACAATTAGAACTGCGGGGTCCGTCCTCCGGTTAAGGGAGCCCTCTGGGCTCCGTCGGTGCCGTCTTCGTTCACGGCACATTTCATGATCGATGTTGCGTGCACGTCCGCTCGCCGTGCAATAGTTCGCCAGGCTCACGGACCGTGCGTCTTCTTCCCCTCCCCCCCCTTCCCGTGACAGTCGCGATACCGTTCATGTGTCCGGTTTCTCTCGCCGGTGATCTGTCCGGTGCGTCCGTTCGACTATTTCCGCCGCATGCCGAACATGTCGTCGCGCCCCGTGGTCCTAGGATCGACGATCGGCGAACCGTCTGACCCGTGGGTCAGGCCTGACTGCGCTCGTCCGGCCTTGATCCGCCGGTCCTCCGCCTGGCTCCTCCGGTCAGGCCCCCTCGGCCACGGGTGCGGCCTGGCTTCGCGCCTTGGCGGCCTGGGCCCGATAGCTGGGGATCGGGAGTTCCAGAATCACCGCATGATGGACCACGCGATCCACGGCTGCGGCCGTGGTCATCGGGTCTTTGAAGATCTGATCCCACTTGCTAAACACCAGATTGCTCGTGATCACGACCGAGCGGCGCTCATAGCGTTCGGCGAGGAGGGTGAAGAGCACCTCCATCTCCTCGCGACTCTGCTGCACATAGCCGAGATCATCAAGGATCAGCGCCTCGTAATGGTCGAGGCGCTTAAGTTCCGCTGCGAGGCGGAGATCACGTTTGGCGGCGAGCAGCCGCTGGACGATCTGGAAGGTAGGGGCAAAGAGCACCAGCCGGCGCTGCCGCACGAGCTCCAGCCCCAGGCCGCAGACGAGGTGCGTCTTGCCGGTGCCGGGATTGCCAAAGACGATGACATTGGTGGCCTGATCCAGAAACGCCCCCTCTCGAAGCAGGGCCACCGTGGGGCGCACTTTGGGCGGCAGCCGGGTCAGATCGAAGGTCTCCAGGCTCTTCTCCCGCGGGAGTTTCGAGTCCACGAGGAGCCGCTCCACGCGGCGCGCGGCCCGCTCACTGGCTTCCTGCGTGGCGAGCGCCAGCAAGTATTCTTCATGCGCAAGCCCTTCGCGCGCCGCCTGCGCGGCGACCACCGCATACTCACGGGCGAAGGTCGGCAAGGAGAGGGCTTTCAGGATCAACGGGAGCGTGGCGGGGCTGAGGGCCTTCATTGGGCACCGCCCGTGGCCGTGAGACACGCATCGTAGACGGTGAGATCCGGCGGGGGGAGCCCACAGGCAGGAATCACAATCGCCTCGGGCTGCACCACCGTCTTGACCTGCACATA
>CAMDRK010000086.1 GCA_945906715.1 Nitrospira lenta | reverse complement strand
CATTCACGCGATAAGCGGCTGCCGACGGAAGCCGAATGGGAAAAAGCTGCGCGGGGGGACAAGGGTAATCTCTTTCCTTGGGGGCAAAGACCTCCCACACTGGCGCTAGCGATGTTCGGGCAGTATCACGCCCACGAGATCCCTATCGTGGCTTCTGTCGATAGCGGCAAGGAAGGCCGCAGCCCCTATGGCCTGCATCATATGGCGGGCAATGCAGCCGAGTGGGTCGAAGATTGGTTTGGCATCGATTATTATGCAACCATGCCGGATCGCAACCCTCAGGGACCAGCCAACGGCCGATACAAGGTAGTTCGTGGAGGATCGTGGAAGAGTACGCCGGCTTTGTTGCGAACGGCCACCAGAAGCGGGGCATCGCCAAATCAACGCGCCGCAACCATCGGATTTCGCTGCGCGCGATCCACGCAATAGTAACTAGCAGGTAGATAGGCTGAAGGGGCACAGGCTGAAGGGGTTAAGGCTGCGAATACAGACTGAAGGGATACGGGCTGAAGGCTGCAGTCCAAGAACAAAACTGGTCTATTCGGTCTATCTGGTCTGTTTGGTCTGTTTGGTCTGTCTCGTGTGTTTGGTTGAATGAAACCAACCTGATAGACGGAATAGACCAGACAGACCAACCTTCGGCCTGAATCCCTTCAGCCTAGTGCTTTCAGCCTGAACCCCAGAGTTGTTACGAAATTATATGAGGACTCGAATGATCCAGCTTTGCCTACTGATCGCGATTGCAATGAGCCTTAACCTGACGGCCCAAGCCGCTCTTGCCGCTCCGCCGGGGAATGAAGAACGGGCATGGAACCTCTATACGAACGCCCGCTTCGGCTTCTCTGTCCGTTATCCGGAAAACTGGCGTCTTGGAAATCCGCTATCGGATGGGGTTGGTGTGACGCTCCACCCTCCTATCGACAACAGCCTTGTCGCGTTATCCGGCCACATGAATGTCTTGGAGGGGAAGAGCCAGGATGGGCGGCAGACACTCGATCAATTTGCCACAGCCCACCGCCGCATTATCACAGAACTCTACGGCAAGAAAACGATCACGGTGAAGTGGCGACAGGATCAGGAAATGTCGCTGGCCGGATACCCCGCGAAACAATTGACCTTCACGTATTCGGATAACAAGCAGGGCAACATGATCGAGCACCACATCTTTTCACTCGGCCGCAACGAGGGTCGTGGAATACGCATTAAAGTGCCTGTCTCGGCAGAAGACCGGGTGATGCCGGCGATTACCAGAATGCTGCAGACCTATCAGCCTGGACGAGATCAGAACGCGGTCAGCCCGCTGATACCCAAACCAGATGCTCCATAGCGCGGGAAGCGTCTGTCTGGTCTATTTGGTTGATTTGGTTTGTTTTGTTTATTTGGTTCATCGGTTAGTCTGGTTCAACCAAACAAACCAGACAGACCTGAAGAACCAGCCCGTTCTCACGGGCTACTGTTGCGTTTCGACTGGCGGGTTTGCCCTATCCAATCGTTGCGGGAGTTCGAATAAGAACGGAGATTGCTTGGTGAAGATCACATGGCGAAACTCCTCCGACCAGCTCCCTTCTTTACTCACCGTCTTCACCGGAAACCGCTGAACCTTGGTCACCCATTGATAGTATTGCCGAGTTTCCCCATTCTCTGCGACGGTGACGTCGAACAACTCAGTAGGATAGCCGTTCAGCATCTGATCACCGACGAGTTCGCGCGAGAGCTCCCCTTCCATCGTTTCGCTCACCGCCAACCGATGCTCCTCGGCAATCGGCGTCTCGAGATACTGCCGCCGCCTGGACAAAATAAGCCAGGAACTTTGGCGGTCCATCCTCACAATGATGATGCTGGCGCCTCCTTGCGGCTGGGCAAACTCAAATCGCCAGCGATCGTCCTTGGCATTGACATGAGCCGTGACAACCTTCTTCCCGTTCTTGACGATCCGTTCAGCGGAAAAATCGAGCGCTGTCGCATCATGAGCCGTGACGACAAGCGCGAATATTGCCAGCCATCCCAAGAACGGCTGAGACTTTTCCCTGCGCCCCCTCTTTCCCATAGAGTGTTTCTACCGCACGGCTAAGCCCCGCTTCAAGAATATTTCCATTGTCGCCTGGGAGTCATGGGACAGGCACCGCCGCAGACGGGAATCGACGGGAACCGGGACAGGCACCGCCGCAGACGGCGGAGCCAGTCCCACCCATATAGAACCCAAGGCAACCCGCGTAGCTCAAGAGCACTTATGTAATCGTTACCAACTTATTGTTACAGCTCGCCTTCGCTCGCCGAGTTCAGGAGGATGATTTTCTCCATCGCCGTACTTATATTTATGCATTATATTTATCGTATAACTAATTGTTATTAATGTATTATG
Source organism: Nitrospira lenta (assembly GCA_945906715.1). Lineage (GTDB taxonomy): Bacteria > Nitrospirota > Nitrospiria > Nitrospirales > Nitrospiraceae > Palsa-1315. Next base: position 6,911 of record CAMDRK010000086.1, on the reverse strand, counting down.
TTTCCATATATCATGTTGCTGCCTCAGATGAGTAGGATGCTACGGACGATCCGACTCAAGAAGAATACCCATACCTATTCACGATGTATCGCCTATTAGACCCCCACTTTAGTTCAGCTCCACCTACCTCTACGGTATTTTCAAAAATCCAGCCCTGCCGCAATATCCTCATCAGTTACACACACGAACTCGCTCATGGGCATCATTTCTTGAAGGAGAGACCGATGCACAATCAAATGGGGAAGATTGGGAATATTCGTCGAATACTAGAGGGGAAAGCCTGCCCCTTTTGCCATGGGCATCAGTATCAACTCGTGCTTCGCGGCGACATGGCCCTGCAAGCAGGCGGACTCTTTGCCCGCTGCTCTCAGTGCCAGCGTCCTCGCGGACTCGGTGAAGATATCGGCCGAATACTTTGGATGTAATGGTCGACCATTATTTCGATAGGAAAGGAACACACAATGAGCGCCCTCTCTTCAGTGATCCAATATATTAAATATCTACGGCTGCGGAGAGCGCGCAGGAAACAGAAACTTACCGCATTTCTTATGATGGCACACAGCGGTGTCATCAGAGCGAGCCATGTTGAACTCCACTACCTGACACCCATTGCCCGCAATCCCAGCTCCCGATCGCAGCCGGCTTCGATCGGGCTTCCGCTGATCCATACGATCCCCTATCGGTCATCGAATCACGAAATTTCACAGACACCGCAATGGGCGCGCAGCCTCACATCCTCAATCGACCAACTTTTGGAGCACCGACCGAAACTGACTGGAACGGAGAGTTAGCACCTATTCGCCGTTCCTGTTTTTCCTGGGAGTTTTTCTTCACCCACCTCGCGAATCATCGCTTGTACCTCTTACATGGCCTGGGGTAAGATCACCGCTCACTTGCTGGTCTTCCTACGTCGCAGATGATTGGGAACCCCGCATAGAGCTGAGAACAGTGGAGAGGTGGCCGAGTGGCCGAAGGCAGCAGTTTGCTAAACTGCCGTAGGGGGAAACTTCTACCGAGGGTTCAAATCCCTCCCTCTCCGCCACAGCCTATCTGGTTCATTTGGTTGCTTTGGTTAGTTTGGTTTATTTGGTTGAACCAAACCAACAAAATAAACGAAACAAACCAAATGAACCAGATAGCTTGATTTTTCCAGGACGATCCTGTAACAGTGCCTCGCTCTTCTTGCCGTGAACCGTGCCGAGGTAGCTCAGTTGGTAGAGCACAGCCCTGAAAAGGCTGGTGTCGACAGTTCAATTCTGTCCCTCGGCACCACTCCTCACTTTCGCCTGTAGATTGATGACCGACGGCCTGAGGTCATTTTCCTTTAGGAAGTCCTGAGAAGTAGAACGCGGCGATGGCCACGGTTGCCGCAACATTGAGGGACTCTACGTCACGGCTGAGAGGGATGGTGAATCGCGTGGTGGCCTGCGTGCGGATCTGTACTGACAAACCGCGGCTTTCATTGCCGACTGCAAGAATAAGTTTTTTCGGCGCCTGATGAATCTCATCGATTGAAACAGTCCCGGCTCCCGTCACTTCTGCTGCGAAAATCTGGCAGCCTTGTCGAATCAACCCTGACAAATCCCTACTGACAAAGATCGGTAGCGCGAGCAACATCCCGCTCGTCGCACGAACCACCTTGGGATGATACACATCAGCGGAGTCCGGTGTAAGCCACAGGGCACTCGCATTGAGCGCTGCCGCCGTTCGAATAATGGCCCCAACATTGGCAGGATCTTGTAGCTGTTCTCCAAAAATCCCTAGGACAGTGGGCTGTCTAAGCACTTCTCCTTCATCCCACGTCGGTTGCCTCACTACAGCAAGAATACCTTGGGGCGCGTCCAGATCGGATAACTTTGAGAACTGGGGGTCGGAGCAGGAGTACTGCTTCGTCGAGGAGGCTAGTCGAACCAGTCGGTCGCTCTGCCCCTCTTTTTGCAGATAACCATGGGCGGCGACAATCGTGAGAATCTGTTCGGGATACCGAGTGAGAAGATCTCGAACCGCATGGCCACCTTCAACCACAAAGGCGCCGTCCTGCGCTCGCACGCGCCTGTCACGGAAGAGTTCACGAATGTGCGCCCCTTGCGAGCGCGTCAGGAGGGGGAGTGAGGCAGCCACGCTAATGGATCATAGTGAACAGAACAGGATCAGCGACGTTTCCGACCGGATGCGGCTTCAGCAGCACGAATCCGTTGCGCCCGCACCTTCGCTCGTTTGAGTGCCGTCAACTTCCCTCTAGTCCGATCTTGCTCGTGTTGAAGCATGTCGAACTGAGACTTGAGATGGAGCTTTTCCCGTTTGTGAAGTGTGGCACATTCTTCATGAGAGAGCTGGATCCAATCTCCACAAGTCCGAGCCCGCTTAATCCGCTGTTCCAACGACTCCCGCAACTGTTTGGAACGCATGGTCAAAAGCGATTTCAAGGCGTCCTTGCGCCGCTGAACTTCTTCTTCTTCTGCGATAATCCCACGAATATCTGTCCCTAACATAATGCGCCTCCTCACTGAATCGCGAATGAACTAGGAAACGCAGTATACCTGATTTCATTGCTCATCTTCCAGTGAGGGGATTTACATATAAGTCATTGTTTATTAATGTGTATCACGCAATTGCACATTAAGGTGAGGTTGCGGAGACAGCCCCAATTCAGTATTATCGCACCATGCCAATCGGACAACAGATACAGGCTTGGCGTCTATCCCGAGGCCAGTCGGTCGACGACTTGGCAACCGAGTCGGGACTTCTGCCGCATGTCTTGGATGAAATTGAATCGGAAGTGCTCGATCCCTCTGCCGCGCTGCTCGAAGCGCTCGCTGCCGCGCTGAAGATACCCCCTGCCTGGCTCTTTAGCCATCCAACCTCGTTTCGTACCTTGTTTGACGACCCAGAGGACGAGACAAGTTCCACCCAGAAAAGCCCCGATCCTGTCACAGAACGAATCCTCGCTGGATCACGGATGGATCGTTCGCTCTACGTTCTGCTGACCGCTATAATCCAAAGCGGCGAACCGAAGTTGCTCCGTGCAGTGGAAGTAAATTTACGCAGCCTCGTCAAGCAAGCCAAGCAGGCGACGATCCCCTGGCAGAATCGCCCGTCTGGCCACTTCGAACCACCGAACGACTAGTTATTCGTGCGTGACAGGCGAGACGGGGTAGCCTGACGAAGAAGTTCTGAGTTCTGAGTTATATGCGGGATAAGAAAGCCAAAACGGGGGAGAGTTCGAGGTCCGAAGTTCGAGGTTCCCAGAACTTCGAACCAGGAACTTCGAACTTCATGTCGCGCCATTCCCGCACGTCTCGCTTGTCTCGCTCATAGCACTTGAAGAATGAAACATTTCAGGTACCGGGTTTCCGGCATGGTGGCGAGGATGGGATGGTCGCTGGCCTGTCCACGCTGTTCAAGCAGGCGAATTTGCCGCTTCGCATCCCGTGCAGCAAGGCGGATACCGGTCCATAATTCCTGTTCAGTCACGTGATGAGAACAGGAACTCGTGACGAGAAATCCTTCCGGCTTAATCAGTCTCATCCCAAGCAAATTCACATCTTTGTACCCGGCCAGGGCGCGGGGTACGGCCTGTTTACTGCGGGCAAAGGCCGGAGGATCGAGCAACACCAGATCGTATCGGCGCCCGGCCCGTTCAAGTTTTCGCATCTCCTCAAATGCATCCGCTGTCCGATAGACACAACGATCTTCCACCTTGTTTAAGACCGCATGGTTGCGCGCGAGCGCCAGAGCCTCCTCGCTGACGTCCAGTCCTTCGACCGATTTTGCGCCTGCAAGCGCCGCATGAATCCCAAAGGCTCCCGTATGAGCAAACACCTCCAACACCTCCGCGCCTGCGGCAAACCGCGCTGTCACCAGGCGATTCTCTCGTTGATCGCAAAACCATCCGGTTTTCTGCCCTCGTTCGATATCGACGAGAAATCGAGCAGGCCCTTCCTGGACGTCGACCATCGTCGCGCCACCACCTCGGAGAAATCCCCTCTCCACCGGCAGCCCCTCCAATATGCGGCTCTTGGCATCGTTGCGCAGATACACTCGCGTGGCTCCTGATTCCTGACAAAGGAGATCGGCCAGCAGATCTTTCCGGCGATCCATACCGGAAGACAATGTCTGCATGACCAACACATCGTCATAGCGATCCACAATCAAGCCCGGTAATCGATCGGCTTCTCCATAGATAAGACGATAGGCAGTGGTGTCCGTCACGATCCGCCGACGCAGCCTGATTGCCTGCGCAAGTCGCCCCCTCCAAAACTGCTCCGTAATGGGTTCGTCGTCGAAGGTCAGTATCCGCACACGGATCTTGGAGGCAGGATTGTAGAGACCTCTGGCGTAGAATCGGCCATTCGGCGCGATGATATCGACCACATCGCCAGAGGCCGGATCGCCACTGACCTCCTCGACATAGCCTGCATAGATCCAGAGATGCCCCAATTCCTCGACCCCACGTGTGCGCGAGAGGCGAACGCGCCCACGGGAGCTATCATCATGAATAGTCATGGCGTACTTATCCAATGGCGCGAACTGAACGTCAAGCCCCTCCGCATACGTATAGTTACTTGACGGCAGACGCATGCTATGGTTTGCTGCCTTTACGCGTGAGGCACAGTACCCTTTTTCACTCCTTAGACCAGAAAGCACAATGATGACACAAATGCCGACCATCGGTTCCGCCGTGATCGATCGGCTCCACCAGTTGGGGGTCCGTCATATCTTTGGCATCCCCGGCGACTATGTCCTCAGCCTCTACCAATTGATCGAGGCCTCGCCGATTCAACATATCGGAACCACACGCGAGGATTGCGCGGGATTTGCGGCGGACGCCTATGCGCGTATCAACGGCATCGGGGCGGTCTGCGTCACCTACTGCGTCGGTGGACTCAATACCGTAAATGCCATCGCCTGCGCCTATGCAGAACGATCGCCGGTGGTGTTGCTCACCGGATCGCCGGGACTCTCGGAACGTATTCGCACACCTTACATGCACCACATGGTCCGTGATTTTTCCACGCAACGAGAAGTCTTCGAGAAGATTACGGTGGCCGCTATCTCTCTGGACGATCCTTCAACCGCCGAACAGGAAATGGATCGGGCCTTTGCGGCGCTGTTGCGCTATCGCCGCCCGATCTACATCGAAATTCCTCGCGATCTTGTGCATACGCCGCTGGCACACCCCTTACAACCCTTGAGCCTTGACGACGAGCCCAGCGATACCGCTGCACTGGACGAAGCCGTCGCTGAAGTCCGCGCCATGCTGGCTTCTGCCAAGCGCCCTGCGATTCTAGCCGGGGCGGAGATCGCGCGATTCGGCCTGCAAGAGGATTTGACTCGCCTGGTCGAACAGCTCAACGTCCCCATCGCTTCAACCCTGCTTGGCAAATCCGTCATCCGAGAAGACCACCCACTCTACGTCGGAATCTACGGCGGCTTTATTGCGCGGGACGAGGTTCAACAGTTTATCAATCAATCCGATTGTCTCCTGATACTGGGGTCGATCTTATCAGACGTCGAAGATCTCACTGCCGACTCGCCCCTGATGACAGGAGGCCGCACAATCCATGCGACCGCCGATCGAGTGGCGATCAAGCACCATCGCTACGATGCGATCCGGTTTCAAGACTTCGTGCGGGCGCTGGTGACCAACCCTCTCCCTTCATTTCCTTCCCGCCCGCTGCCGGCGCCGCTCGCCGTTTCGCAAGGCGCCATTGCGCCGGATGCCCCCGTGACCTTAGCTGGACTCTTCCGCCACCTCGATAGCCTGCTGAATGAACATACGCTTGTCATCGCCGACGTCGGGGAATCGCTTTTTGCAGCAGCCGACCTCCATGTCCACCAGCGATTCGAATTTCTCTCTCCCGCCTATTACACCTCGATGGGATTTGCTGTCCCGGCAGCCGTGGGAGCCTCGTTTGCCGATCCTACGCTTCGGCCAATCGTGCTGGTCGGCGACGGTGCGTTTCAAATGACAGGAACGGAACTCTCAACCGCCGTGCGATACGGTCAAACGCCGATCGTCATCGTGCTGAACAATCGAGGCTACTCCACTGAACGGGAGATTCTCGAAGGCCCCTTCAACGACGTCCACGAGTGGCGCTATGAGCGAGTCTGCGACATGATCGGAGGCGGAGTTGGTACGCGGATTACCACCCAAGGGGAGTTCGAACAAGGACTGACTGCTGCCTTGGCTGACTCCAGCCGCCTACATGTCATGAATGTGCTGCTCAATCCAGCCGATCGCTCAGCCGGCATGGTCCGACTGGCCCATCGCCTCGCCAAACGACTCTCTTCCGATCGGCCCTAAGCAGGTTGATAGGCTGAAGGGATTCAGGCTGAAGGCTGAAGGGTTCGGACCTCCGGACTTCAGTCCGAACCCCTGAATCCCTTCAGCCTGCGCCCGTGACCTTCGGCCTGAACCCCTTCAGCCTGAACCCCTGGCATTTACTGTAGGCTTTTCCCACCAGCCACTTCACTTCGCACCCGGCTTTCTATTCGAACATTCAACGATTGAATGATCCTGTAGTGGCACGTCCCCTGCACAGATATGTTCATTGCTGATGCGACACGGCAGATGTATGCGGCACAGGACCGTGATACCCGTTTCTGATCCCGCTGCATATCACAGCAAACGTCTCGCTCACTGGAGGACCGATGTCAGACTTTTACCAAAACGGTGTCGTCACGGTGCTCCACCGCCTCGGACAGCCGAATGTCGACCAACTGGAACGAGAGCTGGCACGCTATGGTCGCGTCAATCCCATCGCTCTGGTCCTCCCCTCACTCTATGCAGAATTAGGGCGCCCGGCATTGAAGGCCATTGTGGAAAGCCTCAAGCACGTGTCGTACCTCAACGAAATCGTCATTTCATTGGATCGCGCCTCGGCCTTAGAGTTTCGCCTGGCTAAACA
>CAMDRK010000085.1 GCA_945906715.1 Nitrospira lenta | reverse complement strand
CCATGCGCTTCGAGGCGTTCAAGATCTCGATCCCGACGATGTTGCCATCCTTGTCATAGTCGAGAATGATCCCGGGTTTATCCTCATCACTTTCCTCAACGGGAGCACCACTCAGTTGAATGGTGAGGACATCCACTTCCTGGTCGTATTTTACCTTCATGGCTTCCTCCAGTACTTGGCAATCTTGTTGGTGCGATAGACTGTGACTACAATAGGTAGGTCAACGCTCTCGTTCACCATGACCCGCAGGAGATACTGCTTCCCCCCGATATCCACTTGCGACTGGAAGCACGTAATGCCCTCCACTTCAGGCACCTTCTGTTCCGGCGCTTGCAGCACCTGATCGACAAGTGCACGTGCAATCTTACGCGTTTCCAGCTCCTCCTGCACATGCTTAGAGAAATGGAACCTCACTCCACTTTCCTCTCTCGGTCGTCTCCAAACGCAGCATGTACTGCCCGCATGAAGAGGAATCTCGGCAAGAAAGATGTCTGAGGCCCATATTAAAGGATATGGAAGGTGAAGGGAAGTCAGTGAGATGGGCTCTTCGCCGGCAGTCCACCCCAGCGTCCAACTAAATCCCCCAGTGACGGCCAAGAAGGCCATGGTCGGCTCAAGAGAGTCGGCCCTGGTTACTCACATTGAGAACTACGACTCTGGTTCATCTCGTCGGTCTGGTCTATTCGGTCAGACTGGGTCGAGCGATAGATAGACCAGAGAGACCAGACAGACGCTTCACGCGCAGGCGCATCTGAATCCAATTGGATTCTCCTGGAATCAAAATGGATTCAGCTGAGATCGTGCGCCTCTGTAGGTGCGGGAATGTTCTGAGTTCTGAGTTCTGAGTTGGAAGACGAGGCGCGAAGAGTTCTGAGTTTAGAGTTTTGAGTTCTGAGTTGTCCGGAAAAGCTGATGGAGAAGTTCTGGGTTCCGAGCGAGAACTAAAAACTCAGAACTCAGAACTTATAACTCAGAACTCGGCAAAGCCGGTGACTCAGAACTCGGCAAAGCCGCTGACTCAGAACTTATAACTCAAAACTCAGAACTCAGGAGCATGCCCCATGATCTGGCAACCTGCCCCTATCCCCCCCAAACGGGTCTATTGCCAATAATGCCGTACAGGTTTAATAGAAGCGACCAGTTTCTTATACGTAATCGTTTATGTGCGCTGTTTGACTCGTGTATCTTACAAGCCCTTCATAAGGAGCCGGTCATGAATGGCACCTCAGGCTTCCACGAAGTGCGGTCTACTCCCTCCCGATCACCAGCGTATCGGTTCCTGCACGAGGGAGCCCACGGGACTGGCTCCGCCGTCTACGGCGGTGCCTGTCTCGCTCCCAGCCAAACGCAGGAGAAAAAGTAGAATGTCCCCCTTCTTTCAGCCGCCACTCGTTCAACGCTCCGGACCTCAGCTATCATTTGGCGTTATTATATTCTTCGCGTTCGCCGCTCTTGTCCTGCCGGGCTGCATCCACATCAATGTGATCGAGGGGTCGGGGGATTCGAGAAGTAATAAAGTGCACGCGATCTATCAGGATCCTGAGAGCCCGGGACAGATTATAGAACCTATCGATCCCAGCGCAATCCCTGCAGACCTTCCAGGCTGCAATGATTGTCAACTCGACACTCTGATTAACCACCGTCAACAAACCGGGTCATGGTGTTGGGCAGCCAGCACCCGCACCGTAACCGAATTCATTCGCAATCTCGACCACGACGATGCGAACGACCAATGCGAGCTTGTGAACACGGTTTTTGAGGAAAGAGTTAGGCATGCAAACCTAAAGCGAGCTACCCCATCTCCAGCTAATGTGGTCAATTGCTGTAAGGCAAAACGAGGTGTCTCTTTGACGGAGCCTGGAAGCAGAGAGTCACGAGACATCTGCGACCAAGGCCGCTGGCCAGACACGGCCTTGGAAAATCCTGTTATTAACCCTAACGGCATGTTCCTTAACATTTTTTACCCCCCTTTTGATGATCTTCAAGGATGGGACGACCTGACAGGGCAAATCAGCAGAAAACTTCCCTTTCTTACTGTGGTCAGATGGGCAGGCGGCGGGAGACACGCTGTCGCGATTGGGGGCTACAGTATCGTACCAGGCGAAGGGGAGTACGTGCACGTCTATGATCCAGGCGAACAAGAATTTTCCGTCATGCTGTTTCAAGACTTCTATCACGGTATTCGAGGAAGGTTTGAGCATGAACGGGATTACTTCAACATCGGCCAGTAACCAAAGAGGAGTTTATACTTTGATCAGACGGTGGAGGAGCTTTATCGGCGGGGGGCTACTTTTTCTGCTTGTCCAGCCATTCTCGCTCTACGCGTTCGACAGCCTTGACTTTAGGACTGCGCAGTTGGCCCCTTCGCAAACCTCCGAACTCACAGCTAAGCTCGCGGCCAAGTTCTTGCTCCCAAAGGTGGTTGGGAACAGCGACAAACTTGCGAGAAGTTTGGGGTTTTCAGGAATCACCGAATTCGCCGGCACCCAGTTGTTCAAACTCGATGTCGGCCCGCCTTTCCCGGTGTTTCGTATCGGACTCGACCGCCTCATACAATGGCAGCTACAGGAACCGATACCGAGCCCGATAGGGTTGTTGTTGGAAGAGGCGAATTTCTTGCGATGGTCGGTGCCTGTTCCTGCATGGTTTCTGTTCCCGATTACGTATTCAGGCCAGGTCAGATCGTCCGTATCGATTGCGATGACAGCAAACGAACAGACATGGAAAATACGGCAGATCGGCTCTCCTGAGAAGATCAGGCAACTGACGAACCACGGAGTCCCGCCAGCCTATTTTGTCGTCGAGATTCCGGCCCTCAACAGATACTATTTGGGGACCATTACCGGGAGCGACTTCAAGATTAAACATGTCATCGAAGAACAATTTCCCGATAGTATCCCAAGTATTGTGATCCTGGCTGGGTTTGAGGAATCTGCCGTCAACGTCTTCAAACGACTACAATCTGAGGCAGGGAAGGCATATCAAGACCAGGCGCCCAGATAAGGAGAGGTCACAATTGTGCCTACTTATACCAAGGAGGAATCGATGCACACATTCTCGAAAGACCGTCATTGGCGGTTAGCTGCGTTTCTCGCCAGCGTGTTTTTGCTCGTGCTGATGCAAGGCTGCGTTAGCGTGAATGTCGGCACGACCTGCCCACCAGGAGGAGGCGGCGGAGTGGGAGATCCAGAGCCGGGAGCCTGCAACAAGGTAACCCTCGTTAATCCTTGGAATGCAGACAGCAACACTTTTCTTACAGATGGAACAGCAGTTCCAACTGGCCAGACACCACCCTATCGGTGTGTTGCCGGTGGTAAGAGATGCAAAACCCCTCAAACTAGCGCTGGCTCATGCACGCTCGGCGGGCCGAAATGCAAGACTTGGTGGTTGTCTCCAGTTACTCCAGGCAGCAGGGACGGCAACTGCGACTGCGATTGTCCAAATGCTTATCCGTGATCGTGAAAAGCGATGACGCCTGTGACTGGGGCAAAACATCTCCCAGGGAACGGATTTGCTGTACCGCGTTGCCTGCGAGAGCACGCGGCACGGCGTGCTCTCCGGTTAAGAATACTGTTGTATCCTTTATTGCACAGCAAAGCCTACGCCAAGCCTTGGAATACAGAGAGGAGGGCTAGTCCCATGTCCAGCAGCCCACCGCGTGTTTCACACACACAGTTACTCATGTTTTTCTCTGCACGGCTGATTGGAACTATCGGACTCTTGACTGTCGGGCTAATTCTGAGTCCATTCACATATGTCACATATGCCCAGATCACCCCAACGCCTGGTGCTGGAAGCCTCACTACGGAGGTGAACAAGGTCGGGAACATTTATGAAATCACCCTAGGCACCCTCGTCGGCGCAAACCTTTTCCACAGCTTCGGTGAATTTAGTATCAGTTCAGTGGAAACCGCTCAGTTTCAAACGTCTAACTTAGCGGCCGATACAACCGTCGGGAACGTACTCGGCCGGGTTACGGGAGGAACTCCCTCTACTATTTTTGGCACCATCGACAGTCTCAGGTTCTATCCCAACGCGAACCTCTTTCTGATGAACCCCTCCGGAATCATCTTTGGGCCGAATGCCACGTTGGACGTCGGTGGGTCCGTCGCCTTCACCACAGCCAACTATATTCGGCTGTTTGACGGGGGCGATAGCGCGATGTTCTATGTGGACCCTGCGAGCGACGCGGTGACGGCAGCAGGTCATACGAGCATCCTTTCATCGGCACCATTGGTCGATTTCGGCTTCGTGACACCAGCTGCATTTGGATTCCTAAACTCGACTCCTGCCACGATTACAGTCCAGGGCAGCACTCTCTCCGTGCCAACTGGCCAATCCATTTCATTGGTGAGCGGCAACCAAGTCGTAACCTACACTGACCCGGATACCCTCAGCCAAGCGTTCGTACCTGGTGGAGTCACAATGGTCGGTGGCAGTTTAAGCGCGCCTGGTGGGGAAGTGCACATCGCCAGTGTTGCTTCGACGGGCGAAATCTCTCATCAGGATCTAGGAACTGGGCCCAACATTAACGGCGACGCTTTCACCGGCATGGGACAAATAAGCCTTTCACAGGGGGCCACAATCGATGTGTCAGGCGACGCGGCAGGGACGATCCGAATCAGGGGAGGACAGTTTGAACTGATAAACTCCGCTCTCAATGCGGATACGGGCAACTCGAAAGGAGCTGAAACCGCTATTGATATTCACCTCACCGATGATCTGTCTATTTCGAGCGACAGCGTTCCCGCCTTTACGGCACGATCCTTCGGTGACGGCAACGGCGGAGAAATCTCTGCGACCTCCACCAAGATGGAGACCGTGTCAACTCTTCCCGACGACACTGCGCTGATAGACACGCACACAGAGGGAGCAGGAAATGGCGGCAACGTCACTCTGACCACCGGAGAGCTCACGGTGATGGGAAACCCCGGCGGATTTGACTTCTTCATCATGAGCGGAACCGCCGGAGCGGGCAATGGAGGGAACGTTACTGTCCACGCTGACACTGCACATTTACAGACCGCTCGCATCGACACGGGCGATGCTATTCTCGGTGGAGGAGGCTCCGGCGGTCATGTCACCTTCACCGGAGGTGATATGACCTTTGACTTCGTGTCCATCGTGACTGATTCGCTCAACGCGCGAGGCGGCAACCTACTCTTTGACGGGCGCGACATCACGATAACCAACGGAAGCTCCATCGGTCCGCTCAGTATTCTTGGCGAGAGTACGCTGACGATCAACGCACGTGACTTCGCGCTACGGAACGGATCAGACTTGTTCAATCAAACGGCGCTTGGGACTGGAGGGGGTACGACAATTACGGTGCGGAACGCCGAATTCACCAATGGGAGCTCGGCATTAAGCCAAACATCCGGAGATGCTGACTCGGGATTTATCAAACTGTTCGCGACCGGTGATGTCACGTTTGCCGACACGTTCGACACCTTCAACTCTGGTTTCTTGAATCCTAGCGGCCTGTTTACCAACTCGTTGGGTGACGTGGACTTGGGCACTCTTGGCAATGCCGGCCCCATCGATGTCACCGCCAGGTTACTGACGATGACTGGAGGCACTCGGTTCGACAGTTCCACTCGTACCATTGGAAACGGCGGAGCGATCACAGTCACCGCGACCGACAGAGTCTCGATTTCAGGTGAACGACCTTTCGAAATAGTTGGCGACATTTTCGGACTGGGGAACAGTCGCGCCACCGGGATTTACACCCGCACGATAGGCACAGTACCTGGATCGGGAGAGGGTGGCAAGATTACAGTTACAGCTGGCCAGTCGATAAATTTGAACAACGGTGCGAGCATCTCTGCCAGCAGCACCGGTCCCGGCAACGCCGGCAACATCTCGATCAACGCGGGTCAGCAGTTTGAAATGCGGAACAGCTCGGTGACGACGAGTTCCGAGCAGGCCGGGGGCGGCAATATTGAAATCAATGCGACTAATCAGATCAGGCTCGTGGACAGCGAGGTCAATGCCTCCGCGTTTCTCGACGGCGGGAATATCACCATTGATCCGCTTCTCATGATCCTTCAGAACAGCCAGATCCTCGCGCAGGCGATCCAGGGCGCCGGGGGGAACATCACGATCACGACTCCTTTGTTCTTGGCCGATTCCAGCAGCCTGGTGAGTGCCTCATCGCAGTTCGGCTTGAACGGGACGGTGACGATCCAGAGTCCCACGTCTAATTTGAGCGGAAGCCTGGGAACGTTAGACTCGAAGCCCAGCCAGGCACAGAGCCTCGTGACGCAGCGCTGCGCGGCCTTGGCCAACGGTCAGGCCAGCAGCTTTGTCGTGGCCGGGCGAGAGCAATTGCCGTCGGACCCAGGAAGCTGGCTGACGAGCCCTCTTGCACTCGCCGGAATCGATGCCGAAGACACCTCGAACCTCGCACCTCGAACCTCGAACCTCTCGGCCACCGGCATGGTCTCGCTCCGTCGATTGACCCCAGCCCGGTTCTTGATTGCGAACTTCGCCGAGAGTGAGGCAACCGGGTGCCACTCATAGACCCCTGCGCCACTCGACGCACCGCCAGACAGGTGCCTCGTCGAACGGCGCGAGACAGGTTGAGGTCAAGGTTGAGGTTGAGCGAAAATCAGACTCTCTTTATCTCAGCCTTAGCCTCAACCTTCTTCATGCTGGCAGGAACCTCCGTCTACGCCCAACAGACGCTGCCCCCGATCTTCGACCCGACTGGACGATCGGGCGAGCCGCCTGCGCCGCTCAGAAAAGAATTCAAGCCCCCGACCCCTGTGCCCCTTCCCACACTCCCCGTGGTCCCGGTACCGCAGGAGGGAGAAGGCTCTAAACCATTGGGCCAGATTCAGGTCTTCGCCAAATCTATTCATGTGACCGGCAGTACGGTCTTCTCCAACGCGGAACTGTCCGAAGTCACCGCTCCCTATACCAACCGAATCATCACGACCGAAGATCTCGAACGGCTTCGTCTCGCACTGACCCTCCTATACGTGAATAGGGGCTACATCTCATCAGGCGCGATCATACCCGATCAGGACGTGATGCTCGGTGTCATCACCGTTCAGATTGTCGAAGGTACCTTGGCTAAAATAGATGTGGAGGGACAGAGCTGGTTCCGCACCGGTTATCTGCGCGACCGGATCGAACGGGGCGCGCAGATTCCACTGCGCTTGGAACCGCTGCAAGAACGGTTGCAGTTGCTCCGGCAAGATCCGCGGATCGAACAAATCAACGCTGAGCTACGCCCAGGCGACCGACGCGGCGAGAGAATCATGCAGGTGAAGGTGAAAGAAGCCAGCCCCTGGAAAGCGTGGCTGGACTTCAGCAATTATCAAACACCCGTGGTCGGAGCCGAGCGAGGAATGGCCACGGTCGCCCATCAGAATGTCACCGGAAATGGCGATGCGTTTAGCTTCAGCTACGGCCGGTCTCGGGGTGTCAATCCGATCATCTCTACGTCCTATTCACTCCCCCTGAATCGATACGACACGACCTTCATTGCCTCCTACCGGCGAAACGATTTCCTTGTGGTGCAGAACCCCTTCCGCTCCCTCGACTTGAATGGGGAATCTGAAATCATCGGATTCACACTTCGCCAGCCGGTCTATCGGACATTGTCTGACGAGTTTGCCCTCGCCATCACCGGCGAGCACCTGTACAGCAAAGTGACATCGGTGTTCGACCTGCCGGGTGTCCCGTCGCTCTTTGTTCCCGGCTCCTCAGGCACCGGGGTCAGCACCGTGAGCGCCCTGCGCTTCGTTCAGGAATACGTGCATCGCACCTCGACCACGGTGATTGCGGCTCGTTCCCGTTTTTCCGTCGGGCTGGACGTCTTGAGCGCCACCAACAACTCCGGCCCGTTGCCCGACGGACAATTCTTCTCCTGGTTGGGACAAGTCCAGGCGGTTCGGCGATTTGACGACTGGTGGGGCATGCAGCTCCTAGGGCAAATGAGTCTTCAACTCGCCAACGATCGACTCTTTTCACTTGAGCAGGTTCCTGTCGGAGGACGGTTCAGCGTCCGCGGGTATCGTGAGACTTCGCTCATCCGCGACAACGCATTTCTAGCCTCGGTTGAATCGCGATTTCCCGTGATGAGTTACGTGACCGGGGAACCACTCTTGCAGTTTGCCCAATTTGTGGATCTGGGCCGGGCTTGGGATGCGAAGGGTCTGACGCCGGACCCCCAGACCCTAGCCAGTATGGGGCTGGGCCTTCGCTGGCATATTCTGCCGCGCGATCGCGCGCATTTTGAACTCTACTGGGGAGTACCGCTGAATCATGTCCTCCATCCACCAGGTAATTTGCAAGACCACGGCATTCATTTGCAGTTTGTAGTGCAGGTGCTTTAGCGCGGCGCGGCGCGCGCGGCCCAGGTAGATAGGCTGAAGGGGTTCGGGAGCAGGGGTTCAGGCTGAAGGGGTACAGGGGTTAAGGGGCTCAGGGGGGAAGAGGCTGAAATGTTTAGAACGTTGGTCCTCAAATTTCGGTCTTCAGCCTTCAGCCTGAACCCCTTCAGCCTAAACCCCTTTACATGCGCCTTCCTGCTTCTCAGCGCGACCCTCCTGATCCCGTCCATAACGACATCGGCCTCCGCCCCACCTTCCCCTGCCGATGACGCGATGGCCCAGGGCACGCAAGCGTTTCAGCGGGGCTCCTATGAAGACGCGCTGGGAAAGTGGAAAGAGGCCGCGCGGCAGTATGAAACACAGGGCCAGGCCCATCAACAGAGCCAGGCCCTTGTCGCCGCGGCCCGAGCGGCTGAATCGCTCGGCCAGACCAGGCAGGCGCTCCAATTGCTCGAACTCGCCTCGACGCTTGCGCAGAAGGAGCCGGATGCTGTGTGGCGGGCAACGGTCTTGGCGCAACTGGGCCATACCTACCTGACGGCCCGACAGCTGGATGCGGCCTCAACCCATTTGACGCAGGCCCGTGAGCTCATCAACCGCGCTTTGTCCCCAGCGCTTACCGCGACGCTCTTAAACGATCTCGGCATTCTCCATGCCCTCCAGAACCACCCCGATGAAGCACTCGCCGCCTTTACCGATACCGTCCAGCTCGCTCAGCAGGCAGGACTCCCCCTTGTCGCGCTGCATGCGCGGTTGAATGCGGCGCGAACAAACGTGCAACTCAATCAGCCCGAGAACAGCCGCCTATGGATCGACCAGGCTCTTGAGCAGGTCACTACCCTGCCGCCTTCTCGCGAAAAAGCCATCGGACTCATGAATATCGGGCTGCTGTATCGTCGCTTGCTTCCTTCCCTTCCCGACCTCCATGCCCCGTTGGTGCTCCGCGCG
>CAMDRK010000084.1 GCA_945906715.1 Nitrospira lenta | reverse complement strand
GATAGGTCGCATGAATTCCCCCACAACAATCACGTGTGAAAAAATACGCCACAGCCTCTAGTAGGCAGTCCGACGGCACCCGTCGCAGAATGGCGTGAATCGAAATGACGCGATTAGTTGCAGGGGGGAGCGCGAGAAGGACCGGGCGTGGAGAGTTCGAAGGAAAGCAGAACGGAGTCCGCTGGAAGCTCGAGCAGATCGACAAGCTTCTGTGCGGTGAAGAGAGGAGCCCCGACATCGAGAGACCCGGCTGTATGGTGCTTGACCCACTGGCAGAGGTCGGTATCGGAATGCTCGTGGCCGTCGTGGTCGGCAGCCGCTAACTCGTGATGGACATCCTGCGCCACGGCAAACGGCGCGATAGCGAGCAAGAGCAGGACAAGGCCGAGCGCCACAGTGCCCCGAATAAAACAGGGCAATCGTCGTATGGAAGTGCGCAGAGTCATCGTGGGCGAGCTACGTAACATAGGCATTCGCGGCTTGTCAAACAACGGAATCAACACACCAATCTGGCCATCTCCAGCCATAGGCGGCACCTCTGGTAGAGATTTCCTTGTATATCCGCTTTAATAACCGGTTTGCAAAATTTCTTCTAACTATCCCGGACTAGGCAGATACCGATTCGCCAACCCGCAGACGCCCAGCCCATGATTGAACTCGGCCAACAACGCCAACCCGCCATGCGCGGTCAAGGTCTCCTCGGTCCGTTCCAGTGTGAATCCCAACACCGTTTGTCGTCCCATCATCTCACCTTGTTGGTTAAAGAGAGAGAGTGTGTCGCACACCCGTTATATCCGCGCCCAGCGCGGCCGACAAGGTCTTTTTGTGCCGCCCAGCCAATTCCTATCTCTGTTTTAGGGAATCGGCTCATAGCCCTGCCTGGAGAATGTTGCACTCAGCCAAGAAACGACGACTTACTTGAAAGTACACGCACTTGAACGGACGACATGTCCCAAGGGTTACGACGGTCCAACCGTTGCATGGTCCTTCCTAGTGTAGGGTGAAGAAATCCAGGAGGACGCCATGATCGCTCAAGTCGTTCTTGCGCTCCTACTTTCGCTCACTACCGTTATGTTGACAGCCGGACCTCTGCATGCTCATAGCGGCGGCCTCGATATACATGGATGCCATCACGATCGTATAAACGGCGGCTATCACTGCCACCGAGGGCCACTTGCGGGACAGTCGTTTCCGTCGCAACCGGAGATGCTGGCTGCTCTGGAAGCACCTAACCAAGAGCCAAATGATCATCCGGATTGGGTGCAAACCTCCTTGCCCATCGAAGAAGGCACCTGAAACGTATACGATATTGCGGGCCTCGCTTTAACGAACGCATTGGTGCCAAGCTGGTGCCAAAACACCCTGACACACCATGACCCATTGTGAGGTGCGTCATTACGAATCCTCGCCTTTTGCTGATGATTGTTCTTGCTGAGTGTCCTGAGGTAGGTCTTTGTCGGGACTCTTAATCAGCGGGCCGTAGGCTCGATCCCTGCACGGCCCACCACAAATCAACCACTTATCGTGTCCCCCCCTGCCACCTGTGCCAACTGTGATACCGGCTTGATCCGGTCCAGCACTTCGATCCCATCCCGCAAGCTTTCTGGATAATGGCGGGGAGACCGGTGGCCTCTAGTTTCAGTACCGCCACGTCCAGCTCAGGATCGTGCCCCAGTAAGACTTGTGCGCGAAATTCCCGTCCATCGGGGAATTTGACCGTGACCGCATGAGCGGGCTCAATCACATGATATATTTCAAGGGATCTATTCCCCATTCTGGTTAGGCTTACCAACTAACGATGGATAGTCGTTCCGCGCTTCTTTTACTACAGTGTGATAGTTGTCTCGTGTGTTTCTAATAGAGAGAAGTGCCATGAAAGCATTTCCTGATGAACTAGTGCGCGATCTGACCAAGCCTGAGTTGGTGGGCCTTCTTGAAATTTTGCATTATTCGAACGAGTTGCAAACGCAGAAAGAGTTTGGGCATATCTTGGGGTTAGTGCACTCGACGTTTTCGTTTCCGAATATCATAGGGGGCGCGATTTTATCGATGGATGTGGATGCGTCGGATTTGGAGGGATGGGAGGCGACAGCAACGCAGCATTGGCTGGTCAATGAGAGTTACCCTGCGGGCTGGCTGAAGGAATATTATGAGCAGAAGTATTACCAATGTGATCCTGTGGCGGAGGCTATTGCAACGTCGTTCGGGTTTACGACGACATGGGCTGAGATGATTGGCGTGTGTACACCAGCACAACGAGTGGTGTTTGATCGAGCCTCGACGTATGGCATGGTCCATGGGGTGACGGTGTCGTATTTCGATGAGGATTCAACGTGGAGCACCTTTATGTCTTGTGCCGGGTGTGTAGAGGGAGAAGATGTGCGGCTGAAGCCTGTTGTGAGCTACATTCTGCAACGCCTGCATGACAGACTTGTGGTGTGGAGTCGGTTGCTTCGTCAGGATGGGCGGGAGAAGTTTACGGCTCAGGAGCGAGAGGTGCTGCGATGGATGTCTGCGGGCAAGACCAATGCTGAAATAGGTAGCATAGTCGGCCTGAGAGAGCGAACAGTAAAATATCATGTGTCTCAGTTGTTTATGAAAATGGATGTGCATAATCGTGCACAGCTTGTGAGTGAAGCGCGGAAACTAGGTTTACTCATAGCCGTGTGAGTTTTGTGTCGGAACAGACCTGCTCGATTGTGCATGTACCGGTGAAGTCTTCTCGTCCTATCGTTGCTTCTTGAACATGTGGTGAGGGAAAGTTCTGTCCCTTTCATGTGATGGTGGTTGTTACGCCCCCTATTGCTACAGCAATCTCTACTTCACCAAATCGATTCCTACTGTTGCGATGTATAGACTGATAAGATGGTCAAAGTGTGTGCGCATAACATTTCTGAAAGTGTATTTCTAAAGGCAAAACAGACGAGTACCGAGCTCACGCTACGCCCTATTTGATGGTCGGCTCAGTAAAAGTTCCCCCTTCTTCCTGGAGGGGGCTTTAATACCAGCTTCCTGCTTCTCGAAACGATCATTCCCAGTGAAGCCAGCCACCAGGCCGCAAATTTGTGAGCCATTCTTGTTAGTATCGGATTTGACACCTCATGTATTTCTTTCGATACATGCGTCTATGCGCAGGAGATGTGCGTAACAGGTGTATTTTTATTCAGCAATACATATCCCACTGACAAGAAAGAGATTGAGGCTATCATCCGGTGATTCGACACTCCGCTCGCATGCTGGCATCTAGCTTGCGGTTGACGAATGTGGAATCGCACAAGAAAGAAATCAGCGGGTCGACGATTCCTGCAGGATTCACGTTGAAGAAAAGGAGGTAGCGGGATGATGATCCGCATACGAGGTCGTGAGCATTAACACAAGTACTGCAACGGGCTGAAGTGGCAGGGTTTGGCCGGTGGTCGTTCCATGAGCCAACGCATCGTCGGAAATCGTTATGACCAGCTAGATGGTTGGTGGTTCAGTGGGCTGTCCATTCGTACAGTATCAGTCGAGGAGCGATTTCTTGTATTTTGCGTGTCGTGAGATTTGATGGTGATGTTCCGAGGTAGGAGATGGAGAAGTGCATGGGTGGGGGCGAACGATTTTCTTGCGAGTGGAGCCGGCTCACCTTGAGCCATGTGTCGCAATTAGGGATGTCGTTGCGACACATCTCATTGCAGAGCACGTCGTTATTCCATCGGGCGACAGCCATCACGCAATTATTGTTTGAGTCCTTTACGTGTCACGAGACTGGAGTGCCAGTGTGCCCTCTGGTGCGGGTGTTCCGGACCGTCCCTGTGACTGAGTTGAGTGAAGAGGATCGTGTATCTGTAGACCGGCGTGTCGCTGAATCTGGTGAGGCGCGATCAGAAAAGGTGATGCAGTTGATTGGGACATATGGCCTCCATCCGGGGTGGTGCGATGTGTCCTTGTCGTCGACCCATCGGTGTGTGCCGATGAATGCCACCACGTTTCCTGTCCAGTTTCCGACGCTGAGCGAATTAATGCGCGTGGTGAGCGCAGAGTCTCGGCGGGTCTTCGAACAGACTGGAGACCTTGTGGCGAGGGAGAGGGTCGATGGTCTGCTGTATGTGCCTGATGCCGCTAACAGTCCCTATATTTCTGCCCAAGCCGAGTTTGTCAATCGGTATCACATTCGATCTGCTATTGGGTTTGGCGGACAATTTCGTGATGGCGAGCATTATTGTGTCGTGATGTTTTCTCGATGGATCATTCCTCAGTCTGTGTTGCCGCTGATGCGGATTCTGTCTCTGAATATTCGACTTGGACTTGAGCGTCAAGAGTCATGCGAGCGGCGGTGTAAGGACGGTGGGGCTAAGCGCGTCGATGACAGCGAGAAGCATACGGGACCGAGACGGGTCGGTTCGTGCGACACGGACATTTTTGACAATTTGTTGGGGCTGTATGAGCAAATGTTTCTGCAACAGGATGTGCGCTTGCAGCAGGAATTGGCGCGTGTGGTTGAACAGCAGGGAGTGATTGAAGATCATGCAGCTCGTGTGCAAGCCCTGAATCGTCAACTGTTGGTTGCGGGGGAGGTAGAACGCCGCGCGCTCTCCCGCGATCTGCACGATATTGTCGCCACGCAACTCGGCGGCATGATCTTTCAGATGCAGGCGGTGCTGGATGTGCCCACCGATGGGCGAGAAGCATTGTTGGGATGGATTGAGAAGTATCGTTACGAATTATTGGAGATCGTGCAGCGGACGCGTGAGTTGTCGTTCACATTGCACCCTGCGTCGCTCGAACGGGCCGGCGTGGTCGTGGCGTTAGAGCGGTTGTTGCGTGAAGCCGGGCGGCGCCAGGGGTGGACCGTGGAGTCCCAGTGTTCAGAGTCGGTTGAGCAGGTGTTGACGTATGAGGAGTCCGTGTGTGTGTATCGGGTCACCCAAGAGGCGCTGCATAATTGGGAGAAGCATGCAAAAGCGACGCGCGTGGGGGTGGCGTTCGACACGTGTGGGGACGAATTGATTCTACGCGTGATCGATAACGGGAGAGGGTTTGTGAGGTCGGGCGAGAGGGGGGCAGCTTCCGACGGCGGACTTGGGCAGTTAGCCATGCAAGAGCGTGCTCGATTAATCAATGCGGAGCTGAAGATTGAGTCGTCGTGCACGTCGGGCACGGTCGTGTCGTTACACATTCAACTTGGGGGGAGGTGTGAGGGTGAAGGTCTTACTCGTGGATGATCATGCGTTTATGCATCTAGGCTTGCGTCAGTATTTGTCGATTGCGGAACGGACTGGTGAGTTCGGGACGATCGAGGTGGTGGGGAGTGTGTCGACGGGGGCTGAGGCGTTGGCGCAGGTCGCGGAGACCGATCCGGATCTGGTGTTGCTAGATGTGTCGTTGCCGGATGTGAGTGGGATTGAAGTCGCGCGTCGGATCCGGAGTGGGAATAGTGCGGTGAAACTGGTGTTTGTCAGTATGCACGAAGAGGGTAGCTATGTGCGGCAGGGGTTGGAAGTGGGGGCGAATGGCTATTTGAGTAAGCGGAGTGAGCCGGAGGAATTTCTTCGGGCGTTGCGGGCGGTGTTTGCCGGCCGGTCGCATATTGCGGATGTCATTTTGATGGGGCCATCAGGGGTATCACCGCAGTCTCCGATGCCCTCACTGACAAAGCGACAACGTGACGTGCTGAAGGCGGTATCGGAGGGCTTGTCGATTGAGCAGACGGCTGCGTGCTTAGGGATTAGTCGGAAGACGGTGGAGTATCATCGGGGGAAGATCATGCGGCAGTGCGCGTTAAAAAATACTGTTGATGTCTATCGGTATGCGGTGGCGCATGTGGCGGGACAGGGTCGACAGCTGCAGGCGTTGTGAGTGTGGTGTGTGGTCTGCATCTGGTGTCTTACGCGCCAGGATGGTGCTCTGTGTCCGAGGATGTGGTGTGAGTCTGGTTTTTCTGCACGTGGGTAATTGCGTATTCTGCTCAAAACGGCCTCCGATTATGACGGAAACCAGCCACTCAAAATGCTACAAACCAGCCGACCGAACTGCCCAAGGCTAAATGAGTTGTTGAATATTGACAGACTCCCCGACTCGGGTAAGGATCGGCACTGGATTGATGTTTTCTCGCTGTTCTGAACGGCTGCTTCCGACCCAAAGCGGAGTTGTCTGTTGCTAACGGAACCGCGCGGGGCAATTCAAGTCGTTCACGGCAGGCACGGGAATTAAATGTATCTGGTGAAATCCCTGACGGCGGCACCAATCAGCTCGCCGATTCAGGTCCGTTACCATCATCGTCATATGACTTATCCTCCTCGTCATAGCTCCTATTTCGCATTTCTCTTTCGGCCTCAGCGCGGCGCTGTTCTGACGCGATCATCAGATCAAGTTCTGCGATATGCTTTTCGGCGAACGCATTGACCGCTGGCCGTTCGTCTGCCAGCCATTCCGTTAGGGATTCCTTCTTGGCCCGCCATGCTTCCGCAAGGCCGAGTTCACCAGAGACCACGCCGGTGCTGTCGATGCTGGCCCTTACCGCGCTCAGTTTGCGAGGGTCATCTGGAAACCGTGACACAATCTCCTTCAACACAACATAGGTGGAAGCCTCACCGCGATAGTTCCGAAGAATCGCCAGTGCGAAATCTGCCTCCGTATCGCCGCCGGTTTTCACCAACTCGGCGAGCGCAGTAGCAAACTTCGGGGTGCAGTTGGGAAATGCGCTGCTGAGTAGGCGTCCCCCTCGATACTCAAATAGCTCCCGGTCTTGAGCGAACCACGACAACCCCTTGCTGATTGCGAGTTGCGGATCTTTAGAGAGCTCCTTTTCCAGGCCATGGAATTGGAACGGCACCGCCTCGAAGCGTTCTTCGTCGTCGCCGTCCTCGGCCTCCCTGGCAAGCCGAGATCCGAAGTAGTCCCACACCGCTTCCGGCTGGCGCTCGGCGACACGAACCAAAACGCGCTCGACGCGATGGTTCACTTGGCGAAGATAGCCCAGACTCTGTAATACCTGCGCCGTCCTTTCCGGAGTCAATTCCTCATAGAACTTTGTAACCTTCTCCAGATACCACGCTTCCCAGACCCAGCGCGGATCTTTGCGGTCATTCAGGAAGGTCAGAGCGTCGCGCACGAACGTGTCGGCGTCTGTGACCTTCTCTGTTCCGTAATGCTCCAATGCGAACAGCAGACATTCGATCACTGCTACTGAGTCACCTCTATCAATTGCGTGCTTCAATAGACGCGCGGTGAAAATTGGCTTCTTAACACCTGAATAACGAAGGTGCCGCGCTACGCCAGTGAGATTCTTGGCAGACTCAAGCTCAGTCTCCAATATCCGCTTATAGATATCGGGCCTGCCGCTCAGGGCCAGACCATTAAGAAAGCCCGCCAGGAAGTTCCGCAGGTCGTCCGAGGCCTTTGCCAGAAACCTGTCGGCTACTTCGGGCTTCCGCTCAGCCAGATTTCGGATGAAATTGCCGAAAACCGGAAAGGTGGCAAGGTCCTCTGACTTGGTTTCCGCGCAACGCGCAATCAGGTCGAACCAATCACTCTCGTTCGCCGTATTGATCTCGTCGATGTAGCGGTTAGCTTCCTCGCGCCGATATTCGTCCGCCTTGTAGGCAAACTCCTTGTCGGTCCAGTGACTGGGGTAGACAGATTCAAACCCTACCAGAACCTTATATCGAACAAACCGATCATCGGCGTTGATAGTGTCGCGGAACTTAAGGATTGCGCCCACGAGCGCCTCGGCTTCGGCCTGACAACCGAACCGATTTTCCAGGTCTTCGGTAAGACCTGTCGCCCGGAAATAGTCATAGAGGAATCGGTGCTCCAAGTGCTGCAGCAGCTCGTAGCTCGCAGCCTTAGCGCGTTCCGTCACAAAGTCGACAATGCGTGTGGCATCCTTGAGCGTGGTAGCTAGGAGCGCATTGGAGTATTGTGCCTGATTGGGAGTCCTTGTTGAGGCGTTCAGGGCTGAAAGAACGGCTCGTTTATGCACATCGTCGGTCGATCGATCATAGGCTGCGAAAAGGGCTTTGATCGCCTTGTCGCGAACCTCCCTGAGCTGATCGGATGGGGGCACGGCGCCCGTACTCAAGACCACTGAGTCTGCCTTCCACTTTTCTCCGGTGATGTCTGATTGAATTGCTTCGGTCCAGACGGTAAGGGCGATGGGCCGAACACTGTCCACCTCGGCATCGTTCAGGCTGGCAAGGTAATCTACCAAAGCCATCTGGAACATCGACCCTACCTTGTTGTAGACGTCGATCTTGTACTCGGACAGTTTTTGGACAGCGTTCGCGATCTGCTGGCGAATAGCATCGTTTGGCTCGTCCCGATAAATGTCAATGAGCAGTTGCAGCGTTCCGGTTACATCGGCGTAGCGCAGATGCTCAGCAATCTCCACGACAAGCCTCGTCACTAAATCGGCCGTGTAGCCATCTATATTTCCGTAGGTCGTTTCTATCGGAACGGGCTCCGTGGCGCGCGCGGCTTTGACTGCCCTCAGTAACGGACCTTTCAATCCCTCGTAGGCAGCCGGCAGGTCGTCGTAATTTGGGATGGCGTAATCTTTCAGTCCTGACAGAATCTCGTAACGCTTGTTGTTGTTCTGCGCATTGTCCAACATGTTGGCGATGTCCCTGTCGAAGAGCTCCTTGCCCTGAAGGACCCGTTCATACTCCTGCTGGGCCTTTTGAATCTCAAAACCAGCCGGGATCAGGTACTTGTCCATGATCCGCTCAAATCGGCTGGCGATACCTTTCATAGCTCTCTCGCCGTAGCCATCGCCCAACTTGCCTTTGTAGAGAATGTCGTGAGAGGTCTCGGACCACGCGTGGTTCAGAATGGTTTGGACCTGAATTTCGCAGCGCAGACCAGCGAACCGCGCATATTCTGGAAGGCGTACGCGATCCTCACGAAGCCGGACCGTGTAGTGAACTGCGCGGTATCGCGCCTCTTTGTTTTCCGGGGTGGGATGGTGGATCCTGGTCGAATCCTCCTTGACCTCGAAATTGTCGCGGATTAGTCGCGATTCCAGGAAGCAGTCGACGTCGTTGTTGGTGTAGAAGATGAGCCTGACGCCTGCGAGATCGAGCCGGTCGGATTCCAGAGTCTGTGTGTCCAGTTGGCCCTTCTCGGCCAAGCGGTGTCGCAAGCTGTCGATCCCTTTAGCGCGGAACTGAATTGATTGAGGCTGAGGCAGGTTGTCAGCCGCTAGGAGCCTGTCCGAGTAATGTGCATTTTGGACTGGACAGCCAGCGCGCACTGTGGTTTCTAGGCGCATGGCTAAAACATTCAAATCCTGGGCTGTCGATCAGTTGGTGTTGCTCCCTCCGTCCGTACAGGAGCTGGTGCCCGCAG
>CAMDRK010000083.1 GCA_945906715.1 Nitrospira lenta | reverse complement strand
GGAAGGCTCTCAAATTCGCCGGTCCTCCAAGTCAATCAGGTCAAACATCGTCGAGGGCTATGGTCGCCGTCGTTATAAGCAGGACTTCATCAGGTTTCTAACGTATGCCCATGCTTCCTGCGATGAAACGATCGACCATCTGGAAACATTGCAGGAAACTGGTTCACTGAAAGATGAATCGTTGTTTAAGCAACTCCATGATCAACTGGACCGGTTGGGCGGCACACTGAATCATTTTATCCAGAGCGTCGATTCGCAACACCAATCCGTGCGTGAAGAAAGAGCGCAATATACGGTGCTGGAGGAAACTGAATGAAAGTCGCATCCCACATCTGTCTTATAAGAGTGAGATGCGGGATGCGGGATGCGAGATGGGAGATACGGGATACGAGTAACGAGATGCGGGATGCGGGATGCGGGATGCGAGATCCGGGATGCGTTTCCGGCATCGCGTATCCCGTAACCCGTATCTCGTATCCCGGAACCCGTATCCCGCATCGCGAAACGCGAATCGCATATCCCGCATCGCGAATCACGTATCTCGTGTCGTACATCGTCGGCAGGGCAGTGAACGGGTGCAGAGGGGGTCTCTATGGCAGAACGGCAATTTGATCTGACCCGCGACACACTCGCGGTCGTGTTCCTGTTCGCGTTGATCGCGGCCTCGGTCTGGATCCTCCTGCCGTTTCTCACCGCAGTCGTGTGGGCGACCATGATCGTGGTCGCCACCTGGCCCCTGCTCCTGATGCTCCAACGCTGGCTGCTGGGTAAACGGTGGCTCGCCGTAACGGTGATGACGCTGCTTTTGATGACGATCTTCCTGCTGCCTTTCTCCTTTGCCATCGGCGCCTTCCTGGAGAATTTCAAGGAGATTAGTGCTTGGACGACCTCGCTCTCCGCGCTCAAGCTGCCACCCCCTCCAGACTGGCTGGGAATGATTCCTTTGGTCGGTGCGAAAGCGACGTCGCAATGGCAGCAAATCGCCAACCTGAGTCGTGAGGAACTGGCGACGCGCCTGTCGCCATACCTGGCGGGCGTTGTGCGATGGGTAGCCGAACAGGTCGGCGGTCTCGGGATGTTGCTTGCCCAAATCGTCTTGACCCTGCTCATCTCGGCCGTGCTGTATGCCACGGGAGAGTCTGCCGCTGGGATAGCGCTGCGGTTCGGCGCTCGACTGGCAGGAGAACAGGGCGAACAGGCCATCCGTCTGGCTGGACAGGCGATCTACGGGGTGGCGCTGGGAGTGGTGTTGACGGCATTTGTGCATGCCGTGCTCGGCGGGATCGGCCTGGCGGTCGCCGGGGTGCCGTTCGCCGTGATGTTGACCGCGGTGATGTTCATTTCAGCGATCGTGCAGATCGGGGTGATCCCAATCATGTTGTGTGCAGTGGGCTGGCTCTACTGGACCGGCGACACCACGTGGGGGACCGTGCTGCTCGTGTGGACCCTGATCATCGCCCCTGTGGATAATATTCTACGACCCATTCTGATTAAGCAAGGGGCGGACCTCCCGCTGCTGCTAATCATTGCCGGTGTGTTGGGGGGATTGGTCGCCTTCGGCATCATCGGGCTCTTTGTCGGTCCGGTGATACTCGCAGTGGCCTACACGCTGTTCACGGCATGGATCAACCAGGAGGGGGCAATTTCCAAAAACCGTGAACCGTGAAACGAGGGTCAGCCCCGGAGCTATGGACTCGCATCTGACCGCGCCTGCACATACGAGTTGAATCAGCGCAATCCGTCATCGAAAAAACACAGCCATACAAACCACACGCACACGGAACCTCATCGCCGCCACGCATGAGGGTACAGTGAGTTTGAACAGGGGCTTGTTCTGCAATGTTCAGGGATTTATAGCAACTTGCAAATAAGACTTGACAAGTCGTAAATACATGTTAAAAACAACTCGTGTATCCACGATTGCTTCAACCGCCTCTTAAGCAAAGCTTTTTCCTGTTTGGGCCGCGCGGGGTGGGCAAGACCGCTTGGGCGCATGAACAGTTTCCCGACGCGCTATTTTTCGATCTGCTCGACTACCAGACGTACACGCAATTGCTGGCTGCGCCACAGCGGCTCGGCGATCAGATCCCGCAGGGGTACAAGGGCTGGATTGTGGTGGACGAAATCCAGCGTGTGCCGGAGTTGCTCAACGAGGTGCATCGGCTCATCGAGTTGCGGCGGCTGCGGTTTGTGCTGACCGGTTCGAGTGCGCGCAAGCTGCGCCAGCGGGGTGTTAACTTGTTGGCGGGCCGAGCCCTGACGCGCCATCTGCATCCACTCATGGCGTCGGAGTTGGGTTCGGACTTTGACCTGAAACGCGCGCTGCGATGGGGTTGCCTGCCGCTGGCCTGCACCAGCGAGAAGCCGCAGGATTACTTGAACAGCTATGCGGCGACCTACCTCCGCGAGGAGGTGCAACAGGAGGGATTTGCCCGAAACATCGGCGCGTTCGGCCGGTTCCTTGAAGCGGCCAGCTTTTCGCAGGGCAGTGTCTTGAATATGTCGGCTGTCGCCCGCGAGTGCGCGGTTTCGGCCAAAGTCGTCGAAGATTATTTCAGCATCCTCGAAGACCTCCTAATTGCCGTGCGGTTACCCGTTTTCACCAAGCACGCCAAGCGTCGTCTGATCGCACATCCGAAATTCTACTATTTCGATGCCGGAGTGTTTCAATCCATCCGGCCTCGTGGTCCGCTGGATGCCACTGAGCAGATTCACGGCGCGGCGCTGGAGACGCTGTTTTTGCAACAGGTGCGGGCGCTCAATGACTACGGAGGCCTGGGTTATCGCCTGCACTACTGGCGCACGGCCATAGGCGAGGAGGTGGATTTCGTGCTGTATGGCGAACGCGGTTTGCGCGCGTTCGAGGTAAAAATGGCGCAGAACATCCGTCCCGATGATCTGCGCGGGTTGCTGAGTTTCCGCACCGATTTCCCGCAGGCCAAGGCTTACCTATTGTACCTGGGCAACCGCCGGTGGCATGACCGCGGTGTTGAGGTGTTGCCATTCGCCGATTGTGTGACCCACCTCGATCACTGGTTATGATCGTGCCAGCAGATAAGACGACATGACCGTTCTATTGTGGCGAACGATCCCAACCAGCTGCGTCGTGGTCGGCCCGCTCCCAAGAACCATTGGCCGCGCCTCCTTCGCCTCGTCACGAACGGCAATGCCGGACAGGCTCTTTGCCGTTAGGAAGAGATCGTGGAGACAACCGGCTAGTTAGTTTTCTCCGCACATATGGTATAAGGCCCGCAGACTGTTGGTTGGTTTATTTGGTTTGTTTCGTTTGTTTGGTTCATCTGATGTATCCGGTTAGCCAGGTCCAACCAAATAAACAAGACAAACCAAACAAACCAAAGTAAACGAGAGAGACCAAATCAACAAGAATAGGAGGATCCAGATGAAGACGAGAATCATGGCACTCGGGATGCTTTGCGGAATGGCCGGAGTTCTAGCCGGCTGCGGCGGGGGATATTATAAGGTGAGCGATCCGTCCGGCACCAAGGAGTATTACACGAACGACATCGATCAGACGAAGACCGGAGCCGTTACCTTTAAGGATAAGAAAAGCGGCAGCGTGGTGACGCTGCAATCGTCAGAGATCAAGGAAATTTCCGGGGATGAGTTCAAGGCGGCGGTGGAGCCCGCGGAGAAAAAGGGCAAATAACCAGGCCGGCAAGTTGGTATGACACAACAGGACTCAATCGGCTCGGTGAATCAGGATGGACTCTCAAGATGGTGGCGAGCCTATCTTGAGCACCGTTATGCGGTCCTGTTTTATTCGCTGGTCCTGACTCTGATCGGAACCCCGGCGCTGAAAGCGGTCGGAGCGAGCGGCGATTTATTGCAGCTGTTCTTAGGCCTGAATTTAGTAGCCGCCGCTGTTCAGGCCGACAGTCGAAAAGGGCGCTGGTTTCTGCCGGCGATTCTGCTGGTTGCGTTCATGCTCCGGTTTCTATCCCATCTGGGCGGCTACGAAGCGTTGTCGATAATAAGCTTAGTGCCTTGGACTGGGATCGCGCTGTATGCGGTGTTTTGTGCCCTGCGTTTTGCTCTTCGCTCGACCACTATCACAGCCGAGCATCTCTATGCCGCCCTCAGCGCATACCTATTAGCGGGGGTATTTCTGGGCGTGCTGTACTTTAGTTCGATGCAGATATGGCCTGGCTCGATCATTGTCAGCGGAGCGGGCGCATCGCATTCTTTCTCGCTGTTCAACGGCATCTACTTCAGCTTCATCACGCTGGCCACTGTTGGCTACGGCGACTTCGTGCCGGGGAGCGATATCGTGCGAGGGATCGCGATTGTGGAAGCCATTGCAGGGCAGTTCTACCTTGCGGTGATGATCGCGCGCCTGATGAGCCTCTACATGCGTGAGGAACGATAGGCCCAGGCGCATTTGCAGGTAAAAGGTCTAATGTCAGGAGAGGGAGCATTTATGCGGCGGAACGAAACGGCGGCGCATAGCCGGCTTGTGAGCGCTGTGCTGGCCGGGATGATGCTGTGGATCATCAGCGGCTGCGGAAGCATCGGCCCGAAATCCGTCAACCGAGACCGGTTCGATTACATTACCGCTATCAGCGAATCCTGGAAGCAACAGACGCTCTTGAACATCGTGAAGCTCCGGTATGCCGATGTTCCGGTTTTCATGGAAGTGGGCCAGGTGATTAGCGGCTATGAACTCGAAGGCACCGTCTCGGCTGGCGGCACCCTCGGCGACAAAGATTGGCGCAACGCGGGCGGAGCCCTCGGAACCTTTGCGAGTATCGGCGCCGGGGGCCGGTACTTGGATCGCCCGACCGTGACCTATGCGCCGCTCACTGGCCCGGACTTCGTCAAGACCATGATGACGCCCTTTCCACCAGGCGCGATCATGTTTCTCATCGAGGCTGGGTGGCCCGTGGATATTCTGTTGCAAGTGAGTGTTCAGGGGATCAATGGACTCCGAAACCATAGAGGCGGGCCGAACGGCCATCCGGCAGATCCGGAGTTCCTTGAGGTGCTCCGGTTGTTAAAGCGGATTCAAATGGCAGGCGGTGCAGGAGTCAAGCTGCACCGCGTGAAAGAGAAAGAGGACGCGACCATGTTCCTGTTTCATTCACGCCGCTTGACACCGGAGATCGCGCACGATGTCGCGGAGGTCAAGCGGCTGTTGCGGTTGAATCCTGAGGCAACGGAGCTCCTCATCACCTACGGGGCCGATTCGCAAGGGGATCAGGAACTCGCCCTCCATACCCGTTCCGGGTATCAGGTCCTGCTTGAACTCGCGGGGCAGGTGGCCGTGCCTCTGGAACACGTCGCGGATCACCGGACGTACGGCCTGGGGCTCACGACGGCAAAAGACACAGCGGGCCTGTCGGAGATCGTGGCCATTCAAAGCGGCGCCGAACAACCAGGTGATTCGTTTGTGCAGGTCAAGTATCGAGGTCACTGGTACTGGATTGATGACCGGAACTTCAAAACGAAGCAGATCTTCTCGTTTCTGACGATCCTATTCACATTGAGCGAAACGGGTCAGAAGATTCAACAGCCGATTCTGACGATCAGGACGAACTAAGCATCATCTGTCGTCAAAGAAGCGGACAATGGATATGGCATGGACACGAAGGATTGGTGCTGTGGGCTGGCTCCTGCTGGTGGCGGTGACGGCCGGCTGTGCGGTCAATCCTGTCAGTGGACGGCCTGAACTCACCCTCATCTCTGCAAAACAGGAGCAAGCACTCGGCGCTGAAGAGGCCAAGAAGGTCGAAGCAGGGATGGGTTTTGCCGACGATTCGAGCTTCAGCCCGTTTCTCAATCAGCTCGGCCAACGTCTTGCCGAACATTCTCCGCGCAAAAACGTCACGTTCCAATTTCATATCGTCGATATGGCGGAGCCGAACGCCTTTGCGCTGCCGGGAGGCTACATCTACGTGTCGCGTGGTCTTCTGGCTTTGACGAATACCGAAGGGGAGTTGGCCGGTGTCGTCGGGCATGAGATCGGTCATGTCGCAGGCAAACACGCCGTTCAGCGGATCTCGAAGCAGGCCCCGTTGGCGGTGGTATTCGGCCTTGCCTCCGGTATCACCGGACTGGTCAGTTCAACAGTCGGTGATCTGATCGGCGGCATCGGGAATCTTGCCCAGAGTGCGATCTTCTCCCCCTACAGCCGTTCTCAGGAAACAGAAGCCGATGAAGTGGGCCAGAAGATTGCCGCAGAGGCAGGCTGGAACCCCATCGAGCTGTCTACGTTTCTCGCCAATCTGGAGCGTGAGGTGACCCTGCATGAAAAGAAGCCACGGAAACCGAGTTTCTTCGACTCGCATCCTGTGACCGCGGACCGGGTTGCCGATACCGCGCGCCATGCGAAATTGTTGACCCGTGCCATGCGGGATCCAATCAGCCCAACCAACGAAACCTATCTGGCCCGGCTCAACGGGATTGTTGTCGGCCCGCGCGCGGCGAACGGCGTCTTTCACGACAGGGAGTTTCTACATCCGGACTTGGGTATCTTCGTAAAGTTCCCGGAGAAATGGCCGCATGAGAATGCGCCGGAGAAAATTGTGGCCGTTGCCCCGAAGGGAGACGCGGCAGTCGTGCTCGAGGTCGCTACGAAAGGCGATGATCCACTCGACGGAGCACGAATGCTTGGCAAAGCCAAGCACATCGACCTGGCTGCGAAAACCGAGCTCCTGAGCATCAACGGTCTTCCGGCTGCGCGCGCTGTGATTCCTACCAATGGCCGGGCCCATGCCGAGGTGACCTGGATCGCCCATGGCGGGTTAATCTTTCAACTGGTGGCTGTCGCGTCCAGCGAGCAATTCAAGACGTTTCAGCCTGAGTTCGAAGCGGTGGCCCAAAGTTTTCATCCGCTATCCGGTCACGAGCGCGCCCGCATTACGGAGACTCGAATCAGATTAATGACAGCCCGGAAGGGCGAGACGATCGAGGCCTTGGCCGCTCGTTCCCACTCGGCTTGGAAGGCGGATGAAGTGGCAGTCATCAATGGCCTTGCGGCGGCCACGCTGCTGCGCGAGGGACAGCTGCTCAAAGTGGCGGTTGAGGAACGGTATGAGACTCGGGAGTAGGGAGATACGGGATGCGAGATGCGAGTGTCGAGATGCGAGATGCGCGCTTTGAATCCCGGATCACGTATCCCGGATCGCGAATCGCATATCCCGCATCGCGGATCTCGCATCCCCTCTCCCTCGTCTCGCTTGAGTCAGCATCGGCGGTTCTGGTGTAGTGCGTCACAAGTGGTCTTACACACCATTCGTGCTGAGCCTGTCGAAGCCTGAGCCCATCGACAAGCCTGTCCTGAGCGAAGTCGATGGGCTCAGGGCGAACGGAATATGTCAAGAAGTGTTCGACGCACAACACTCGCAGAAGCGGTCACGCGTAATTTGGGCTGGAACCGCTTCTTGAAAGTCTGTATGATTCTGCTCTTTGTTCGTGGAAGAAACGCATCGATGAAGTATGAGGAGGTCTGAGATGGTGATTGCCGTCCTGCTGTCCATGATTCTGGGGTTCTCGATGCCGGTTTCGATGGCGGTTGCTGGGGAATCGGTCGAGGCCGCGCAGATCGATCGCGAGGTGGATGCATCGCTTAAGAAATTCCTCGAGGACACGCCGGAAGCGGAGCTCTTTCGGAAAGACGCCAGAGGCATCCTGGTGTTTCCGAGTATCGTGAAGGCCGGGTTCATGTTCGGAGGGCAGTATGGAAAAGGCGCCTTGCGGAAAAATGGAGAAACGGTCGGCTACTACAGTACGGTGGCCGCATCGTATGGTCTCCAGGCCGGCGTGCAGACGTTCGGGTATGTCATGTTTTTCATGAACGAGAAATCGCTGGAGTATCTCAACGAGAGCGAGGGATGGGAGGTCGGTGTCGGTCCGAGCATCGTCGTCATGGACAAAGGCATGGGAAAGAACCTGACTACGACGACAGGTCGGAGCGACGTCTACGCGTTCATCTTCAACCAGCAGGGGCTCATGGCCGGCTTGGGATTGCAAGGGTCGAAGATTACCAGGATTCATCCGTAAATCATGGTGCCAGAGAGGCGCCAGTACGGGCGGATAGTGAGCAGTTGTGCTTTAACCTAGATAAGGAGATTGCGTCATGATGGTTCTGCAAATCGGGGTGCTGTTGTTGTCGTTCCTGTTCATGGGAACAGTCCAGGCTCAGGAAGCGACACAAATGAACATGGAGATTCTGAAGGAGAAGGTCAAGGCCGACAAGAAGCTCGTCGTCGCGGCCAATATGAATCTGAACGACGCAGAAGCCAAGAGTTTCTGGCCCCTGTACGAGAGTTATCAAAAGGAACTGGAGCAGATCAATCAACGGCTGGGCGCGACGATCAAGGGTTATGCCGACGCCTTCAATGCCGGCAAAGGCGAAATATCCAACGACACGGCGAAGAAGCTCGTGACGGAGGCGCTGGCGGTCGAGGAATCAGAAGTGAAGCTGCGGCAATCCTATGCGGCGAAATTGGAGAAGGTGTTACCGGCCACGAAGGTTGCCCGGTATCTGCAGATTGAAAACAAGATTCGGTCGATAGTGAAGTTCGAGTTAGCTGCGCTGATCCCGCTGGTGAGCTAATTGATCCGAGGCAGAGGCCACACAATACGAGACGCCTGACCTGAGGGCGGAAACAAGCAAGGCTTGAACGATGAATATTAGATTCCTGATCCTGTGGCTGGCGTTGGGGCTGCTCGCTGCCGGAGGTTGTGCAGCGGGGCCACAGGTGGTCACAGACTTCGATCCGTCCGTCGAGTTTTCTGCGTTTCACACGTTCGCCTTTTCGGGGATCACGGACAGAGGGCGTGAGGTCGGGCCGTCTGACCATTCGCCCCTGAGGGGGCGGATCAAGCAGATGATCGACGAGCAGCTCGCCGCCAAGGGGGTCCGGCAAGTCGGCTTGGAAGACCATCCCGACCTGCTGGTACACATTTTTTTTGGCGTGCTGGATGAGGTAAGTGTCGAGAGTAGCAGCAGGGTGCCTGGCTTCTTTGGCCGCCAGGTGCAAGCCTATGAGTATCACGAGGGCACGTGGACACCGATCAAGACGACTCGAGTGATTACTCATGAGGACCATGAAGGCACCTTGATTCTGGACTTTGCTAAGCCATCGAAAAAATCGTTGGTGGGGCGGGCTGTGATCAGGGCAGTATTGGGGGACAACCTGGAGGAGAATTTTAAGTTGGCCAACAAGGGAATCGCCGAGGCATTCAAAGACTATCCCTCGGCCAAATAAAGTGATCGGATTGTCTGTCTGGTTCATCTGGTCTATCTCGTCTATCTGGTTCAGCCAAATAAACAAGACAAACCAAATGAACCAAGTAAAGAACCCCGCCCTTCCAGGCGGGGCTTTTGTAAACCAAG
>CAMDRK010000082.1 GCA_945906715.1 Nitrospira lenta | reverse complement strand
CTTCTGAGGCCGCGCGTTGCGCGAGCACAGAAGATCATCAGCCTCTATCCCCTCTTGTGTTCCGCGAGCAAGGGGATCGTCCCAGCTACCCCACTGCCTATTTTTTCAGCATCCTGCTAGCGGGTCAGTTTGCGGTAGCGAATCCTGTGCGGCTGATCGGCTTCCTTGCCCAACCGCCTCTTCCGATCTGCATCGTACTCGCTGTAGTTCCCCTCGAACCAGACCACCTTGCTGTCGCCTTCGAAGGCCATGATGTGGGTCGCGATCCGGTCGAGAAACCAGCGATCGTGACTGCTGATGACGGCGCAGCCGGCGAAACGCTCCAACCCTTCTTCCAATGCACGCAAGGTGTTGATGTCGAGATCGTTGGTCGGCTCGTCGAGGATGATGAGATTCGCCCCTTCTTTCAACATACGGGCCAGGTGTACGCGATTGCGTTCGCCGCCTGAAATATCCTTCACCTTCTTCTGCTGATCGGTGCCCGCGAAGTTGAACCGGGCGCAGTAGGCCCGGGCGTTGACTTCGGTCTTGCCGAGCATAATGGTTTCGTGGCCCTCGGAAATGATGTCGTAGACGGATTTGGCCGGGTCCAAGCTGCGATCCTGATCCACGTAGCCCAGCGTGACCGTCTCACCGATCTTGATCGTGCCCGCGTCCGGTTTCTCCTTCCCGATGATCATGCGGAACATCGTCGTCTTGCCGGCGCCGTTCGGACCGATCACGCCGACAATCCCGCCCTTGGGGAGACTGAAATTCACATTCTCGTAAAGGACCTTCTCCCCATAGGCCTTGCTGACGCCGCTGCATTCGACGACCACATCGCCCAACCGTGGGCCCGGCGGAATATAAATTTCCAGATCTGCGGCCTGCTCGTCCTGTTTCTGATTGACCAATTCTTCGTAGCGGTTGAGCCGCGCCTTGCCCTTCGACTGGCGGGCTTTCGGCGACATGCGAATCCATTCCAACTCATGCTCCAACGATTTTCGGCGCTTCGATTCGGCCTTTTCTTCCTTTTCCAGCCGCACCTGCTTCTGCTCCAACCAGGAAGTGTAGTTCCCCTGAAAGGGAATGCCGTGGCCGCGATCGAGTTCGAGAATCCAACCCGCGACATTGTCGAGGAAGTACCGGTCGTGCGTGACGGCGATGACGGTGCCTTTGTATTGCTGAAGATGTTGCTCAAGCCATTGCACGGACTCGGCATCGAGATGGTTCGTCGGCTCGTCGAGCAATAAAATGTCTGGCTCCTGGATCATAAGGCGGCAGAGAGCCACCCGGCGCTTCTCGCCGCCGGAGAGCACCCCGACCTTCGCATCCGCCGGAGGACAACGCAGCGCGTCCATGGCCAGTTCGAGCACGTTTTCCAATTCCCACCCGTTCGCCGCTTCGATCTTCTCTTGCAGCTGGGCCTGCTTCTCGAGAAGCTTTTCCAATTCATCGGGGCTTGCCTCGCCCATCTTGTTGCTGACTGCGTCGTATTCGTGCAGCATGGCCACGAGTTCTTTCTTGCCCTCTTCGACGATTTCTTTCACCGTCTTGTCCGGATCAAGTTGTGGTTCCTGCTCAAGCAGGCCCACGCTGTACCCCTTCGAGCGGGTGATCTCACCGGTATAGTTCTGATCGACTCCGGCGATGATCCTGAGCAGCGAACTCTTGCCCGATCCATTCAGGCCCAACACACCGATCTTCGCGCCGAAGTAGAACCCGAGATAGATCTCTCGCAGCACCTGCTTCTTCGGCGGATAGACCTTTCCGACATTGACGAGAGAGAAAATTACTTGTTTATCGTTCGTAGTCGCCATGTATTCCCCTAACCTAGTGATGAACTGGTGAGTTGAAAAGAACCATCTTG
Source organism: Nitrospira lenta (assembly GCA_945906715.1). Lineage (GTDB taxonomy): Bacteria > Nitrospirota > Nitrospiria > Nitrospirales > Nitrospiraceae > Palsa-1315. The sequence continues at coordinate 7,519 of CAMDRK010000082.1, read as the reverse complement.
CGGGATGCTCACAGGAACTTGTGCGAGCACCTACTACAGAGAATGCAGGGCCTGGAGTCCCGCATTTGCCTGAACGGCCAAGCCGGCAAGGCCGGCCCTGACCTCCGACGCGTTGCGTACGGGGTTGGTAAAGGCCACCCGCCCGCCCTGCATTCGTCCTGGCGTGGTGAGCCGAAGGTGAAAACCCAACCGGTCCAATGCGGTCACTGTCGCCTGCTGTGCCTCTACATTGCCGAACACACGGGCAAGTAGCAGCAGCGTGTCCGCCTGCTCTGTATTAAATTCACGGATGAGGGTCGAGGCCTCATCCGCAAGCGGGTCCACGGCTGCTCCCGCGTATTCGTCCGGCATAACCCAACCCATCGACCCAAACCCCCCGACAAAATAGATATCCGACAGTGCCATGCGGAAAAAACCAAAGTCCTGGAAGTCCACCCAGTAGGAGGCATTGGCATGGCGTGCCAAGTAGAGTTCGCGAACCTTACCTGCTTCCTCCCTCGGCACCCTGGTCACCGACCCCATCAATGTCACCCTGGCCGCACCCAGCGGATCGCTGCGGCTCTCAGGCGGTGTCACCAGCAGACTGGCCCGTGGATCGCCCAGAAGATTTTGCGTATGCATCGCCATCGTGCTGATCAGAAAGACCGGTTGCCCCTCGTCGTCCAACCCATAGGGCATTACCGACCCGAAGGGCCAGCCAGGCTGCTTGCGCGAGAGCGTCGAGAGACCACCCGTCGACTGTAAGTAGACAAGCGTCTTGGCCCGCTCGGCATGGGACGGTTCAGGAACGTCAGGACCCTCTGAATCCGGCCCGCTGTTATGTTGTCGTGATGATGACATGCCTGATCTCTTATCTATGCAATGAACCGGGTGACACCTTACCCTGGATCTGTCGAACATTTCCACTCAGGAGGGGGTCGTGCCAGAGGGTTCAGTTGGACATAGACCGACGGAGGAGCTGGAGCGGGCCGGCTAGAATCCCATTTCTTCCGACAGTCGCACTTCCGATTCGTCGTCGATTTCCTCCAGGCAGGTGAAACAAGAAAAGGGGAACCGGTCGATGGGAATTGCGCAGACTTCGCCGACCGGCGATTCGTCCAGAGCTGGTCCGCCGCATTCTTTATGGATCAATGTGAGCATTGTTCTACCTCAAGGGGGGTTCGTGGACGTGTCGATGAAACCGTTCGACATGCTCCGGGCTACTGAGACGATGGTCGCCCGGAACCAGATGGAGTTCGACTGGGAACGAAGGGTCGCGCACGAGTAGCTGCTCGACGAACTCACGGCTCACGTTCGGCAGAATCACCGTATCTTGGAGACCGTGGAGGATTGTGGTTTTCACCGGCCTGAGTCGATCGAAGCTGGTCTTCCAATAGACATCGCTTTCCTCGACCCATTTCCACGAGAGAGGCCAATCCTTGTGAGCAGGCTCGTCATCCCAGGGCATCCAGCCTGTCTCTTGCCATCTGGTTCTCCGCTCGGCCGGAATTTCCTTGGCTCTCACGCCGATCGCATCGAATGCCGGGGCGATGAGAATAAGTTTTTCAACTGCCGAACATTCCTGGGCCATCATCCAGGCGATCCAACCGCCGAACGAATTGCCGACGATGGTGATCGGCGGACCATTCCTGATATGTTCGAGGACCGCCCGCGCATCGGCAATCCAATCGGACAAGGTATAGTCGGTGAATGTCCCTTCTGAATCGCCGAACCCCCGCACGTCGTAGCAACAGAACCCCCAGCCTTTCTCTTCACACCATTGCGCGAGCGCCTTGCTCTTGTTACCCCATCGTTTGGAGAGAAATCCGGTGATGAAGAGAATCTGGCGATCTTTCCCCAAGACACGATCTCCGCGAATCAGCTTGCCGTCGGTTGCTGCGAGTTCGAACTGGTGTGTGCTGCTCATGTGTGAGTAACCACCTTAGTGATGAAGGGTCCCAGCCGCTGCAGGACCGACCGTGGAATCTCATGGCCACCACGGAAACTATGCCATTCGACCGGCAATCCTGCGTGAATCAATGTATCTCGCAACCGTTCTGCCCCAACGTAGGGCAGAAGCTCGTCCTGCATCCCGTGGCTTTGAAACACCGGCAGGCCCTTGCGTTTCTGGAGCAGCGGAACCCATTCCTGTGAGGCGAGGAGCGTGCCGGACAATTGGATCAGCCCGGCGTAGGGCTGCGTCGTTCTGAGCATCACATCACAAGAAAGCATCGCGCCCTGGGAAAATCCTCCGAGCACCATCTTGCGCGGATCTGCGCCGAATGCGCGGTCGACCTCTTTGAGAAACGCCAGCATCGTCTCGCGCGCCGGAGCGAGGCCTTTAGGGATCTCGTTCGAAAGATCGCGCGGCCGCCCTGCCGTTCGATCCGCTGCAACGCGTGCCATATCGATAATCCACCAGGCGCGTGCAGCGCTCGGCCCAAAGCTCAACGAGAGCGGACCCTCGGGAAACACAAACCTCGTGCCGGCCGGTACGTTCAAGACGTCGGCCAGCGAGACAAGATCGTCCCCCGGCGCGCCGAAGCCATGCAGGAGCAGGACGAGAGGACCGCGACCTCCGCCCTTTCCATCTGTCCCGCCTGTGATCCGCGTCCGCAGCCCGCCTATTTGTTCTTCGCGCATGAGTGGCCCCGTATTTCAGGTAACTTCTCAGGTGTTCAGGCTGAAGGCTGAAGGTTATGAATTATCTCGCAAGGCACGAATACGGGGATAGGCTCGTACCCCTTTACCCCGTTGCCCCCTTACCCCTGTATCTCTTCAAGCAGAGATGAATCCTCCAATAACAGGCTGAAAACTACAAGCCTTCAGCCTATCTACCTGAGCAACTTACCTCAGATACAGATATTGCAGCAATGCGACGACGCCGTAGAGCGAGGATTCGACAACCGGTTGTTGGTAGAAGGGAACGAACGCGCCCTTCTGGTTAGCCTCGACCTGGTCGATAATGTACTGGACTTGCTTCGCGCGGATTTCGTGGTCTTTGCCGAGCCCGAGAGCTTGGATCATTTGCTTGCTCAGCCCGGCCAAGACCCCCTGCTTCGCACGGTCGGCAGATTGATAAAGCAACAGAGCCCCGCTCAGCGCCAGGACGACATTCAGCGCCCAGGCCAGCAACAGCAAGAGCGGGTAGTTCCAAATATCGAAGTAGTCGTTGCGCGCGGCAATCATGATCAGCAAGGCGATGAAGGGGTACCGGATGAGGCGATTGACCGCTTCCGTCCGCCGGCTGATCAAGTCGATGCCGGCTAAGTACTTGAGCTTTTCGAATTCGGTCTTGTGGCTCTGGCTCAGTCCATACTCGCGCAAGTACTCCTGTTGCACCTGCTCAGACCAGCCCCCGCTCGAGCTGTTCACCCAGCCGACCCACCGGCGGCACAACATCACTTCGTCGAACACCGCCAGATTCAGCAACACGACGAGGCCCATGCTGACCAGCGTCATGATCACGTCCACTCGACAACTCAGCCACCCCCGACAGGGAATGATCATCTCTTCGTCGACGACCCAATGATCTAGAAAAATCATGATCGCGCCATACAATAGGAACAGGATCAGGACGCGGGCCGTCCGCTGCAGCAGGCCTGCTGCGTCGAGGTACCAGGACCAGGCTTGATCGACCGTGGTGGCCACTCTGGTGGCGGCCGGATGATAGACCCGTTGCACATTGGTCCAACAGGTCCTCAGGGTGAATCGGGGGCGCGGGCTCTGATCGATGCGGAATAAGAAATCTTCGGTGAGGTGGTCGCTGTTCTTTGTCAGGTCGCGGGAGCCTTTGACCAGGAAGACGAGGCACAACATCGCCACGAGAAGCCTGAGCCCCTCACCAGGCCAGATGCTTACTCCCGATGTCCACGAAAAGGGTTCGCCTTCATCGTGGTGGGCCATGAGAGCTGTCCCACCACCCATGGCCCAAAAGACCGATATCCCAACTAAGATGATAAGGCCGGCCACGGCGAACAGGCGCCAGGAGCGCGAGACCCGCAGCCAGAGCCGCTGATTGGTCCAGGCGAGCGCCATTCCGACGAACAGCCCCATCCCGACCAGCGCCATTACGGTTGCGTTGCCTGGGCTGGTGCCCTGCTTCAGCTGACCCTGATTGTCCGTATGTTCGAGATCCGCGCGCAAAGGATGGATCGTTCTCACCCCTTCGACATCGACGACGCTTAAGTCCACAGCGCCCTCTCTGCCCACTTCGAAAATCCGAGGATGTTCAGCCGCGTCGTAGACCCGGTCTTCCGGGGTCAGTGCCACATGATAGCCCGTGGAGCAGAGCGCCGCCGATGCCTGCCGATCGCCCGCTGCGCGACAGACAACATGATTCACCGCCCGGAGGACGGCAAAGTAGGTGGCCGTTTGATAGCTGCTCCGAAACGGCGGAACATCACGTTGCAATCCGCCATCCAACTGCAACCCGAACGGCGAGGCCACGATCATGTTCCTGGTCCACTTGTACTCGCTGGCGTGAAGATGGCGCGCGTCAAGATCGACAGTGAAGAAGACGGCATGCGGGAAGGCCGGCCGGAGCGCTTTGAGAATGAGCAACGCGTCGTAGGGGTCCGTGCCAAGGATACCGATCGCTTTGGCTCCTTCTCCTTCGTCTTGGATCCTCGAGGCCAAGGCGCGCACATAATCTAGCTGACTGGTGCCTTCGGGACGTTCCTTCAGCCCACCGGCCAGCACATCCTTCGCCGTCTCATTGGCTTTGGGTTTCTCTCCACGCCCTGCCTGCACCCTGTCGTCGCCCGGCACTTCACCATCGAGACCGCTGAGGTAGCTGTACCGGAAGATGTTTAGGGTCAGGGATTCGTAGTCCGCCGGGCGTTGGATCTGTAAGTCGACCGCGCGCGGGACCGTGGGACACCAGGCCTTGATCGTCGCCGGCACTTGAATCTGCTTTAGCTCTGCCTCCGTGAAGGTCGCCACTTTCGCGCAAGCCGCAGCGCGGAACTCGATGGGCAAGGCCCGGCCATAGAACGAATCCCACTCTCCAATGAGGATCACTGCATCCCAGCCGAGCCTTACTTGACGTCGTTCCAATTCCTCGATCAATGTATCGAAGAGCCGGTCGTCAGATCCGATCTCATAGACAAGCCTCACATGCGCGGCCTCTAGCCGATGAAAAAACTCCTGCTCACAGGTTTCATACGTCTGGCAGGCGGCACCCTTCCCCTCTTCTTTTTTCAGCCCATAGGCCAAGATCCCTTTCATCGCGCTGGCCCATGGCGAATAGAGCTCGATGGTCCCATCCCTATTCGGCCAGACCCCGACCCCTTCATGAGGCTCGGCATACAAAGCGCCGGCCTCATCCAGGAGATGACGCAGAGAGGAGGAACTGCGTGGCCCCACCAGCTTGAACGTAACGGCCTGTTGCAATGCCGGATTCAGACGGACCAGTTTGCGCCGGTCGTCGGTCAGGAGACATTCGCTTTTCTGCTTCGACTCTTCGCACACCAGGGCCTGCGACAACGAGGTCAGGGTGGCCAAGAGACCTCGGCTGAGAGCGTCATCGGGAATCCAGATCACCAGGGTGTTCTGAGCGCGATCCTGTCCTTCTCCGCAGACCCTTGTCTTGCGGAGCTGATACCACTCATACGGCAACGCATGACCGGCCGCCTGACTGTCCCCTTCGATGAACGAAAGATGCCCCTCGTCCTCCGGGACATAGCAGGCCACGCCCAGCGCGGTACCGACCGCATAGCGATCTCGAATGCGGGATTCCGTACTCTCCGCATAGGGATCACCGCTCATGGTCACCAGTAGGACTGTAATCTGCTCACCCTTCTTGACTCGGTCGGCAATCGCGAGCCGCAACGGTCTCAGGCGCTGAGTGAGGGACGGTTCTGTTGATTGGCTGGATGCGGACTTGGGAGACCCGATTGTCGGCGGTGAAGTTTCTCGCATGCCCCGCTGCACTGCTGCCACAGGATCTTCCCACAGCCGCGCGCGAACCGATTGCTCACCAGTGGTCTGTTTCACATCCAACCCGCCCCCGACCGGCCGCGAACTGCGTAGCGGCTCTTTCACTAACAGCACGCCGGCGAGCGCAACCGCGAGGGTGACCACCCCCACGAGGGCCAGCTTCGATTCTCCGCGTCCTTTGGCCATAGTATGACGCCGTCTGTGATTAACCGCGGGAAATAGCCGCCGTTCCGATTCCCGTGAGACTAGTACGGCCACTGTACAACAGACAGTGAGGGGAACTGCAAGGCGGGAATAAACTACGAACTACAGCTGACCGAGAGGTGCTTGCCCCAGTTGGGAGGCGAAGCGGCGTAAGCCTCCATGTCTGGCTGGTCACTGTAGGGATTGTGCAGCAGGGTGAGCAACCGATCGATCTCGGAGAAGTCTTTCTTCTGAGCCTTCTCGATGGCGGTCTGCGCCAGGTAGTTGCGGAGCACGTACTTGGGATTGACGCGGTTCATACGGACCAGGCGGTCCTCGTCTCGACTTCCCTCTTCGCGCAGCCGGTCTTTGTACCGGCGAGCCCACTGGTCGAATGCACCACGATCCAGAAAGAAGTCTCGGAGCGGTTCATTCAGCGATTCAGTCCCGGTCTGAAACAGTCCCAAGGTTCGAAAGAAGCTCGTGTAATCGACATGGTGTAGATGCATGAGCGCCAAGAGGTCTTGGATCAATGATGCATCCTCCTCCTTTGTCTCGATGAGTCCGAACTTGGCCCTCATCAACTCCATATACCGCCCTTCGCAGAGCGGGGTGTAGCGGTCGAGTGCGGCTTTCAAATCTTCCTTCTGGGCCAAAGGGAGCAGCGCCTGCGCGAGACAGCTGAGATTCCACAGGCCGATATAGGGCTGTTGATTGAAGGCATAGCGGCCATTGTGGTCGGAGTGGTTGCAGATGAAACCAGGATCGTAGTCGTCGATAAATCCGAAGGGACCGTAATCGAGCGTGATGCCAAGGATCGACATGTTGTCGGTATTCATGACGCCGTGCGCCCAACCGACGGCTTGCCATTGGGGAATCAGCTTCGCTGTGCGCTCGACGACTTCGGAGAAGAATCGGACGTACTTGTCCGACTCATCGACAAGATGAGGATAGTGCTGCGCAATCACATAGTCGGCCAGCACTTTGAGCTGCTCATGCTGCTTCCGATAGTAGAGAATCTCGAATGAGCCGAACCGCACGTGAGAAGGCGCCATCCGAAGGACGATTGCGCCGGTCTCGACCTGTTCGCGAAATACTTTATGGTCGCTGCCGACGATGCAGAGCGCTCGCGTCGTCGGAATGCCGAGACCATGCATGGCTTCGCTGCAGAGATATTCACGGATGGTCGAGCGTAAGACGGCACGACCGTCACCGTCGCGCGAAAAGGGCGTGAGGCCGGCGCCTTTGAGTTGCAAATCCCATCGCTCGCCCCGCTCGTTTCGCGCTTCACCCAAAAGGATTGCGCGACCGTCTCCCAGCTGCGGGACATAGACCCCAAACTGATGGCCTGAATAGAGCATCGCCAACGGCTCCATCCCTGGGACAAGCATGCTCCCGCCGAACACCGCGGCAAACT
>CAMDRK010000081.1 GCA_945906715.1 Nitrospira lenta | reverse complement strand
TACGGCTGCACGACCCCCGCAGTATGCTCTGGCTGGGATTTCGCCACGCCCATTCGTTTATCCGCGTACGGCTCCAAACAAAAGAGGTCATCACTCCCGGCGAGACGCGCGGCGACGCAGAGCGGGCGCAATGGCTGGAGGAGCGGCGCACGGCGTTTCTCGAAGCGATTACGCTGTTGGAGCTTCCCGTCGAGACATTGATCGAAAAACAGCAGCTGGTGTTGCGTCCAGCCGATCCCTCCGTGGCTTTCTTCTGCTCCTGGCCCGATGCCTTTGGTCCCTGTCAGTTTGAATACAATACGGCGGACGCCTACGAGTTCCTGGTGCCAGCCAGTAAATTGGCCGCGACCTCTGCACTGGGACCAACCGGCGTCCGGGCCTACCTGACTGGCTTCTCAGAGGACGCGCTCGGTGACTTTCAAGCGATTGAACCCACCGCCCGCTCTGTCTATCGTTGTTCGGTGCATTGTCCGCTCGGCGAATTGCCGGAAATCCGATCGGCGATCGAACCAGACGGACGCCTCTACAGCACGCTCTGTGAGTTTCAAACGAAGGAACTGCTTCCAGACGAGGAGGATGCCTCCGCCATAATCGGGATCGTCGGCAACGAGACAGGATTTCACATCGAGGCTCGTCTGAACCGAGCCCCGCTGAGCGAAGATCTGATGGCTCCCTGGTTGGAGCGGGTGATTGGGTGTCCGGCGGCGTATGCCCCGCTCCCTCCTTTCGTCTAGCAGGCTGCTGAAAAAGTCCGCCAACCTACCTTGTTCATTTGGTCTATTCGGTCTGTCTGGTTTGTTTGGCTGTATGAGACAAATCAGATGGAGCGGACAGAATGGGCTTGTCTCAGAGGTAAGGACTCTCGAAGGTCTCACGGGGCGATCAATAATTGCTGGAATATTTTTCCGTTCATGCCAGTCGATTAGTACGCGCCAATGTTGGGCGGAACAAGGCAGGGGTGACCTTCAAAGTTTGTGCATTCGCTGCCCCATGTGAGGCCGGCCTGTTTTAAGGTTGAGGTGTCTTGCAAGTGAAAATCGGTGGCCGAGACCCATAACGGATCGGCATCCAGATCGGTTCCCACTGTCGCTCGCGTATTCCACGCTGTAACGGTCGTATCCGTAGATCCCTGATAGTTCCAGGGATTCGTGAGCGGTACGTCACTGAAATAGTTGTTGTGCTCAAAGTTTGCCACCTGTGAGCTATCCACGACACTGTACTTCCAATTTGTCCCGTTCCGTATGTAGCACAAATTATTCTGGAACAGTGTGGCAACGTTGGGCGTCCCTGATTGGGCTGCGACTCCGAGGCACCCGTACTTGCTGATCCGCGCGCCGTAGAGGGTATCGTCCATGAGGATGGTGTTGTTGGCGAAGGTCGCGGATGTGTTGCCTTTGGCAAAGAGCGGCGCATCATAGGAACCAACCACGACGTTGCCGGTTACTACGGTGCCGGTTGCGGTAGAGGAGATGATCCCTACGGCAAAGCCGTTGACTCGGTTTCCATAAATGTGACAGTTGACGACTCTGGCACAATCGATACCATGTGGGGTTGCTGAGCCATTGTAGAATAACCCTGTAACCGTGTTCCCGTAGATCGTTGCGTTGGCCGCATATGCTGTGACACCGTCATGGCCTACGATGATTCCATACCCAGCCGGAGCGTTCAGCTCAACTGTATTGCCACGGATAGAAACAAAATCTGCAACAGCTGTGGGGTCTGCACTAGTCACAAGGATGCCGTAGGAGGAGGCGCTTGTGGCGTCCGTAGAGGCCACACTTACCGCATTCTGCTCTACAATAGGCGGCGTCAAATTTCCGTCAGGGTCCGTGCCACTCGTGATCTGGTTCAAGAAAATTCCAGCCCCATATGCCGAAGCCCCAAGCACCGGTGGCACGATCACGTTCACCTTCGTCCCGCTGATCAGTACCCACTCTGAGACCGCCGTACCCGCTCTTCGTTCAATGTAGATCGCGGGGGTGTTTGATCCGCTGGCTGTGAGATTGAACGTGCCGCCACTCACGAGCACTTTCTTGGCAGAGCTCGGCGTGTTCAGGCTGTAAAATCCGGCCTGTGACCCCATCGTGCCCGTGAGTGTGACGTTGAGCAGTTTAAGGGTGCCGCGTGTCCAGTAATCTGAAATATGCCGAAATGTGCCACCCACAGAAACGGTCGTCTCTGACAGCACAACGGTTGCGTCGTAGGGGGCGTTGTTGATAACGATAGGCCAGTTGGTCGTGCCACCCGTGTTCTGGACCTCAAAGGCTCCGAACGTCAACGTATTACCATCATTGCTTGCGGTGATACTCACAATCGAGTTGGTGTTTGTTCCGGTGATGACCGCGCAGCCCGCCGTGACTGGCGCAATGGTGAAGTTCTTGGCAATCACTAAGGTGGCCCCGGCCTGATCGTAGATCCCGCACGCGGCTTCAATCGTATCGCCTGGGATGGCCACGGCAACTGCTCGGTCGAGGGGGCAAACGTCGGCCCCGCTATTGAAGCAGGATGCCCCGCCCCCGCCCATAGGCGCGGCGAATAATGTTGTCGGCATCCGTGAGGGGCCTGTCTCCCCCCCCCCACTTCCGCCACAGGCAGATAGGAGTATGGCAAACCCTACGACGGCGAACATGCTTTTGCCAGAGCATCTGCTCAAACCTGTCATTCGTCGTTCTCCGTATTGTTCATTGTGTGGTGCCTCTTGGCAGACAACCTTGCTGTGCACATCTGACGGCGGCCACTCTGGCCAGGCTCCCACGGACTGGGGTTTCTCAATCTCGTCGCATTGCGCATGGCTTGTGAAATCGACTGTAGCAGGGACTAATGAATCAGCAATCCCGCAAACGTAGGGTCTGGCCACCCTCAAAAGGTAGGCGCGGTCTTCGCAAAACTGATTTTTGATTGAACAACCAGGGGGGATTCCGCACAGTGGGGGCATGAGTCCCCTGGTCAAGATTCAATCGGTTCTGGCCAAGCCTTTTATGCCGGCGGTGTTCTTTTTCTCCGGTGTGGGCTATGACACGCTGACACTCACTCGCATCGACCGACTACAAGACAATCTGATCCTCCTTCTCTATCTCGTGGCCCTCGGTTTTCTCATTGTCCTCACCGGTCGGCTTGGGGCGGCGACGGAGTCGTCAGCGACCGAACCGCAAGGCTCAGCTTTCACTCGGTTCATGAAGAAGGTCCGGCCCTACTATCCGATGGCGATGCAATTTCTCCTGGGCGGGCTCTTCAGCGCCTACGCTGTGTTCTACTCACGAAGCGCCACGCTCACACGCACCGGTGTGTTCTTGGGTGTGCTCGTGTTGCTGCTGGTTGCCAACGAGTTCTTGCGTGACCGACTCTCGAATCTGCGCCTGCTCGTCGCGCTGTATGCCCTGGCCTGCTTCAGTTTCTTTACGTTTTTCCTGCCCGTCATGATTGGAACGATTGGATCCTGGGTGTTTCTGTTGGGGGCCGTACTGAGCGCAGGCGTGACGCTGCGCGTGGTGCAGCTGATCTATCGACGCAATCCTGATCGCTCACGGAAAGAAGCGATATTGGTCGGAGGTCCGGCAATTGCCCTCATCGGCATTCTCGTCGGGTTTTATTTCATGAACTGGATTCCACCAGTGCCGCTCTCGATGAAATTCGGCGGCATGTATCGCGAGGTGCAGAAGCAGGACGATCGGTTTGCGCTCAGTTTCGATCGTGAATGGTATCAGGTCTGGAAGCGTTCGCAGAGTCCTTTCCCAGCCAATGAACCGATCTATTGCTTTACCGCCGTCTTCGCACCAGTCGCGCTGAACACGACTGTCTACCACCATTGGTTTTATCGAGCGAACAGCAACAAGCCTTTCATCCATGCCGACAAGATTCCGATCAAGATTGCCGGTGGCCGTGAAGGCGGCTACCGGGCCTACACGTTCAAGCAACGGCTCGATCCGGGGGACTGGCGTGTAGACGTCGAGACCGAAGACGGCCGGGTTGTCGGGCAAGTGTCTGTTGAGGTGGTTGAGCGTGGAGAGACAGAGCCAACGCCAAGGACACTCCTCTACTAAATGCACCCTTCGACCGGCTACAGGGCGCCCCAAGTTTGTCGAGGAACGCGCTTTACGCCATCTCGTAACGGATTGTCGTGAACAATGCGGGCTAAATGGGAAGCGGATTGCAAGGACACTGCAAGTTCGCTAGACTCTCACTATGGCTATAGGGAGGCATCATCAGTAGCAAGACGGAGGGCAATCCATGAGCGAGATTGAACAGCTTGAGAAGACGGTATCAAATCTCTCTCCCAAGGATTTGGCGCAGTTTCGAGCCTGGTTCCTTGAGTTTGATGCGCGCATGTGGGATGAGCAAATCGAGACGGATCTCAAGGCCGGAAAGTTGGATACGCTCATTGCGGAGGCGAGAACCGAGTTTGAACAGGGTAAAGCACGGCCCCTGTGAAGCATACTGCTTCGTCACGATTCTGGACCGCCTATCACGCCCTTCCTGAAGATATTCACTCCCTGGCTGACAAGAACTTTCAGTTTTTAAAATCCAATCAGCGGCATCCTTCTCTTCGCCTTAAGCGCATTGGAGAACTGTGGTCAGTGCGAGTCGGCGATCACTATCGAGCGCTTGGTTTCGATGCCCAAGGTGGAATCAACTGGTTCTGGATTGGCACCCACGCTGACTATAACAAGATCATCGCTCCATGACTCGTAACGAGCCTTCCAAGCAACTTCCTTCTTGTCCCTCCAGTCCCAACTGCGTGTCAACCCAGGCGCAAGACGAGGGACACGCCATTGAGCCCATTCGCTACCGCAAGTCGCGGGCTGAGGCGAAGGAGGCGCTGAAAGAAGTTATCCGTTCTATGCCGCGCACCAAGCTTGTCGAGGAAGACGAGACCTATCTCCACTATGAGATCACGAGCCTGTTGTTTCGATTCGTTGACGATGTCGAGTATCTTTTCGAGGACGAGACTAAAACCATCCACTTTCGTTCCGCCTCCCGCACCGGCTACGGCGACTTGGGTGTGAATCGTAAGCGCATGGAGCAGGTGCGCTCGCTCGTAGAAGGAAAACTCTAACGCTATATGGCATTTTCCTTTGGCATTGTGTGCCTCTTGCGTATGATGTCGAAAACAGGAGGTTGAGCCATGGGGTTCAAACGAAAATCGTCGCGAGTGGAGATAGGTCTGGCCGGTCGTCTGCAGCGAGGAGCACTCTCGGCGCCGTGCAAGGTTCTGGATGTGAGCGAAACAGGTGTCCGGGTTGAGAGCCGCATGTTTGTGAAGTGCGGTGATGAACTCCAACTCATGATCGAGCTTGAGCAGGGGAGGCTTTTGACCTGCGGGCTCCAAGTCGTCCATGTCCGTTCCCCTAAGTTCGGTTCGAAGATTACCTCAATCAGTCCGGAGGACAGGGAACGACTCACCCATATCTTCGACGATCGCGTACAGACCAGCTTCTCTCGCGGGTAACTGGACTGGTTCATTTGGTTTGTTTGGTTGATTTGGTTCATCTGGTTAGATTCGCCCAGCTAAAAAACCAGACAAACCAAACAGACCAAATGAACCAAACAAACAAGGTTAATGTGCAGGGCTGGGTGGTTTTGGGCCTATCCTGGTTGTGTGCTGGAAGACACATTTCGGGCAGGTGTAGTGGACGAATTGTTTGCCACCGACGAGGCGTTTCTTCATCGTGACCTGGCACCAGGTGCAGAGGCGATCGGGGAGATCAGCTGAAGGCGGAATTGGGTTTGGGATAGATGAAGTGACGTTGGTCATGCGCGGCATTCTCTCCGACCGCTGCGAACCTTGTCAATCAGTCGAGTAGGCCCTGAACCGCTAGGTGCGAAAAAAAGTTTCTCCACCCCCACTCATATGAAAATTTTCGTGGTATAGTCCGAAACAACAGTCCATCGTCACAGTTTTTTCACCCTCCTAACAGAAAGGTGTATAACCTCTATGAGTAGCCCGATTGATTCTGAGACCGCAATCTTTCCAACCGAGTCCCCTGTAGCCGATTCCATTGCCCCCCAGGAGATGGTGGGTGAGGGAAAAGCGTGGGGACTCTGTACCGCTCTCGACCTTCAAGATTGCAACCCCGACCTGATCCGCAATGCCGACCATATCCGCCGCTATGTTGCCGAGCTGTGCGAGCTCATTGACATGAAACGCTTTGGCGAGTGCCAGGTCGTCGATTTTGGCTCAGGCCGCGTGGCCGGCTATTCCATGGTGCAGCTGATCTCGACCTCGTTGATCAGCGGCCATTTTGCGAACGATACGAACAACGCTTATCTCGACATTTTCAGCTGCAAGGGCTATGACCCTGCCGTTGTCGAGGCGTTCTCCAAAGATTTCTTCGGCGCGCGTCGCAGTACGACGACGGTCACGCTCCGGTACTAGGGAAAGACCGGGAGCCGCGTCCCGCGGTTCCCGGTTTCGACCAGAACAGCCCGCGCCTTTCTACAAGCTATGGCCCCCACCACAGTCAAAGAGTTCTTTCAGCTTCTCCCGGGCCATCTCGATTCAGATGCCGCAGAAGATCTTGACGCGGTCTACCAATTCGATCTGAGCGGCGCACAGGGAGGGCAGTACATCCTCACCATCCGGGAGGGGGTCTGTCAGATCGTAGAGGGGACGCATGAGAACCCTCACGTTGTACTCTCGATGGGAGGAGAAGACTGCATCAAGGTTTTGAAGGGCCAGTTAAGCGGGACCGCAGTCGCCATGTCCGGTCGGCTCAAGATCAGCGGAGACATCGGTTTGGCAATGCAACTGAAGGCGCTCTTTCCAACGGTCGGGTAACATCTTCGCAGCATGGCCGAGCGAGACTGGCGGGACGAGCGAGACAAGCGGAGGGTTCGAGGTCCGAAGTTCGAGGTTTTCGGAACTTCGAACCCAGAACTTAGAACTTCGAATCGCGCCTTTCTCGCAAGTCGCGCCCTTCACGCGCCGCGCCTTTATCGGCCGACCGGTTCTGCCGGTATCCAATCGATATTTTCTGGTGTCTTGTCCGGGTGGCGGGAAAACCGTTCCTCTAAGATTACATAGACCGTGGGGATGAGAAAGAGCGTGAGGATCGTCGAGACGCTGAGCCCTCCGACGACTGCGCGCGCTAGCGGGGCATTCGTTTCGCCGCCGGTTCCCCAGCCGATGGCCATTGGGAGCAGCCCTAACACGGTGGCGAGGGAGGTCATCAGAATGGGCCGGAGTCGCGTCTTTGCTGCGGTGACCGCCGCGTCGTGCAACTCCTGCCCTCGCCGACGCAACACGTTCGTATAGTCGACGAGCAGGACGCCGTTCGAGACCACGATGCCCAACATCATGATGATACCCATCATCGACGTGGTGGAGAGAGTCGTATCGGTCAGGAAGAGGATGAGGATGACGCCAGGAAGGCCCATTGGGACTGAAAACATGATGATGAAGGGGTCGATCAGCGATTTGAACTGCGCGGCCATCACCATGTACACGAGGACCAATGCCAGGGCCGTCGCAAACAACAGGCCCTCAAAAGTTTCCCGCTGTTGTTGAATCTGACCGGCTAACCGGATGCTGAAGCCGGAAGGAAGCTGGATTTTGGCAATGGCTGCCTCCAGGTCGGCGGCGACGGCGCCGAGATCCCGATCCACCGGGTTGGCGGTCACATGGACCACCCGCTGAAAGTACTTGCGGTCGATCTTCACCGGGCCGGCGTTGAGTTTAAGCGAGGCGACGTTTTTCAGAAGGACTGGCTCTCCTGTTCGTCCGGTCAAAATGATATTCTCGATGTCCGTGAAATCCTTTCGGTGTTCTTCCGCAAGCCAGGCGCTGATGTAGTATTCGTTCCCATTCTGGGGGTCGGTGTAAATGATGGGGTCGGTGGGGCCGTTGCCGTTGAGTGAGAAGAGCACGGCGTTAGCGACGTCCGTTTCACTGATGCCAAGGAGGGCGGCCTTCTCTCGATCCACCACCACATTGACTTCGGGATAGTTCTCCTCGCGGCTGACTTCGATGTCGGCCAACCCCGGTATTTGCTGCATCACGCTTTCGACTTGCCGGATCACTCCCCTCGCTTTTTCAAAATCGTAGCCGTAAATTTCCACGTCGACGGATTTCTGCGACCCAAAGCTGGTGACTCGCTTGATGAGCCCACCAGGATCGAAGAACATCGCGACGCCCGGAAAGAGTTTGAGGACTTTGGGCCTTACGTCGTTCATGATTTGCACTTGGTTTCGTTTCCGCTTGTCCGGCGTGACGAGATGGACTGAGATGCTCGACGTATGGGGGCCGGTATTCGGGTTGAACAGGGAGGAACGGCCCTGGGCCAACACACCGGTACTGGAGACAATGGTTTCCAGTTCTTCGGCAGGGATCTGTGCCCGCAGTACCCGTTCGATTTCCGCCACTTGCTGCTCGGTTTTCTCCACTCGCTGACCGACCGGTCCGCGCAGGACAATGCGGAACTGGCTTTCATCCGACACCGGCAAAAACTCCGTACCGATCTTGGGCGCCAGAGCGAGCGAGGCAGCGAAGATGAGCAGGACGCCCGCGATGAAGCGCCAGCGATGGGCCAAGACCCAGCGGAGTGACTCCTCGTAGCCCTTGTCCAACGACTCATACCGTTCACGGCTCCACTCCATCAGGCGAACGAACCAGGCTGGCATCGAACGGTGAGACTCCTGTTCCGGCTTGAGGAATCGGTAGCAGAGCGCAGGGGTGACCGTGCGGGAGACGAAGAAGGAAGTAAATAGCGAGATCGCGATCGTGATGGTCAGGGGAATCAGGAGCAAGCGGGCAATCCCGGCGACGAAGAAAATCGGGAGAAAAACGACGACGGTGGTGACCGTTGAGGCGAGAATGGGCATCGCCACCTCGCGGGCCGCTGCCAGGATGGCGTTCCAGCGGTTGGCCGTGTGGTTGAGATGGCGCTGAATGTTCTCAAGCTCCACAATGGAATCGTCGACGAGCCGGCCGATCCCAAGGGCCAAGCCTCCCAGAGTGAACACGTTCAGGGTTTGCCCTGAGAAGTACAAGACGATGAAGGTCACCATGATCGAGAGGGGAATGGCGACCGAAATGATCAGCGTGCTCGTAAAGTTTCTGAGAAAAATCAAGATGACCGCAGCCGCCAGCAGCGATCCATGCAGCGCCTGTTCGACGAGGTTGCTGATGGACTGGCGGATATAGACCGATTGGTCGAAGGAAATGCCGACTTTTACGCCGGGTGGAATGCCGACCATCTTCGGCAGGGCCGTGCGCAGCGCATCGACCACCGCCACGGTATTGGCGATGGGCTGCTTGTTGACCCGAAGATACACGGCTCTGGTCCCGTCCGTTCTGACGATGTTGGTCTGAATGTCAGACGAATCAGTCACGGTTCCGACATCCCGTACGCGCACGGGGCTGCCCTGTTGGTTGACCTTCACGATCACGTCCTGAATCGGGTCGACGGAGCGGAATTGATTATTGGTGAAGACGTTGTAGTCCAGATTGCCGGCTTTGATGTCGCCCGAGGGAAGGATGATATTGGCGGCTTTCACGGATTTGACGACGTCGAGGATCGAGAGGCTCCGGGCGTTCAACAGCGCCGGGTCGAGGTTGATGTTGATTTGGCG
>CAMDRK010000080.1 GCA_945906715.1 Nitrospira lenta | reverse complement strand
GTGATTGCGCTGATAAAGGGAACGTAACCACTCAGGGGTTCAGGCTGAAGGCCGAAGGTCGAGGAGAGGAGAAACAGGGACATTCTACTTTTCAGATCAATCTCGGCTGCAGTTTGCTTGAATGGAATCGACGGAATTAGCTATGGCTGGTTTCGAGGTGGTCTATATGATTTTTCAGGGCGGAGATGTCTGTTTCGAGAGTATGGATGTGCTGGTCGAGATGGGGAAACGAAAGCTGAAGGAGGGCTTGCATTTCTTTGAGCTCGTTCTGATTTTCTCCACACGATTCCCGTAAATCATGACAAAGAGTGGCATGACCTTCCGCAATCCGGCGGATGTCGCTTCTGAGCGCTTCGGATACGACGCTAAAATGACGGTTGATCTCTTCCAGCTGCTCGGAGTTCATGGGTCGTTTGTATAGATGGATTTATTTAAAAATGCAACGAGAATTTCCGTCAGCACGACAAAAATTATTGCTTGTTGAGAGGAGCGGGAGAGTGCCGATGTCTGTGCGGGTTACGATCAGGCTGCTTTTTTGAGAGACTCGTTGCCCTCCGCTTGCAATTTCATCTGCAGAAGATGCTGCTCGAGTTCGAGGATCCGCCGACCTCGCTCGGCTAGCTGCAGCTCGACCCCTTGGGGTGTGGACTCGGGGCTTTCAATCGCCTGTAATTTCGAGGTGGCCTCTCTCAGCTCATGCCGGGCCTTCTCCAGCATCTGTTCTTTGATGTGCATCATGGCGGTGACGTCGGTGAGCAGCTGTGCGTCCTTGCCGGCGGACACGTGCCTCAGTAGCCATCCGACTGCTCCGCCGATTCCTGCGGCAATGAGAAGGCATCCCAGCATTTGGTTGATGAACATGCTCATAACTGGGGCTGTCCTTTCAATAGTATCTCGATTCGCCGGTTGCGTTGGAGGGCGGCCCGATTCCCTCTCACCGTCAGCGGTCGTGAGTCGCCATAGCCGACGGCCGTGAGCTGATTGCTCAAGCCGTGTTTGCTGAAGTAGCGCCGCACGGCATCAGCGCGGCGTTGGCTAAGTTGAAGGTTATATTCCGGCTCACCATACTTGTCGGTATGGCCACCGATCTCAATGCCGGTGTAAGGGGATTGTCGTAATTCAGCAGTCAGTTGGTCCAACGTGGCCAGACTGGCAGGAGTCATCGTTGAGCTCTTCGATTCAAACTCAATGGACGAACGAGTGAGGATCTCATTCAATTTCTTCTGGAGCGAGGCGGGTGAGGCGACAGTCAGCGATGGAACGGCCGGTGATGGGGTTACCGGTAGAGATGGAGCCTTTGGGATCTGGGCCAGCACCAGAGAGGGGGGTCTCGTGACGGAAACTTTCTGGGATAGAACAGCGGGGGCTGGAGCCTTCGGGGATGGGGCAGCCACCAGCACTGGAGCCTTTGTTGCTGGGGTTTTCGGGGATGGGGCTGTGGGAGAGGGAGCCTTCGTCGACCGGCCTGCCATGATTGGACCAGCCAGAATACGATCTTCCAATTCCAGCCCTGCCTGCGTCAGAGGAGCAATAGTTTGTAGTACGGTGGCCTTGTCACGGGCGCTGCCGACCTGGCCGCTGACGACGATCGTGCGGCCGTCGATGATGATGGAGCCGCGTTCTTTCATTTGCCCTAAGACAGGGAGGATTTGAGCGACGTTGTTGGCCCAGGCGACAGTTCCCACTCTCGGATCTACCGCTAACTCATCGACAATATTCCCTGGTGTAGTTCCATAGAGCGCTTGGGCCTGCTGAAGGATTGCAGCCTTGCTGGTCTCATTGGGGAGCGAGCCACGCAGGATCAGCATTCCATACTCAACACGCGCATGAAAGTTCGCAGGGATGGGAACGGCTGATGCGATTCCTTGAGGAGCATGCCGAGGAAGGCAGAGAAAGGCAAAAAGGGCAAATGCAACAATTCCAGCTGATAAAATCGCTGCACTCTTCATGGTTCACTCCTTGGACGGATAGGCGCCTGCAAGCATCAGTAAAACCTACCACATAAGTGGAAAAATGGTGGCAGGAGCCACTTTTAGGGAAATACATTTTCCTCAATCTGAATCTTGCCGGCCAGGGAGTGAGGAATGACTGGTTTCTAGGGAAGTGGGAGAAGCTCCAGCTGGGTTTTTGACAGCAGTTGCACGGGGGAGACTTCGCGTCGAAAGAAGGGTGTATTGTCTATAGTTCCAAATGGTTGCGGGAATGGAATCTCTGGTTACACTCTGAATCAGAGTTGTTCGCCGTATTTGCGATAATGCTCTTTTTTGGCTTCATCGATCCATTTGCCACGCTTGATCCGGTCTGGGGCGGTGTAGAGCTTCTTTGCAATCTGGTCGATATCCTCCGGCTTCCAACGTGCGATTTGAACGAAGGTATACAACCCCATCTTATTCAGGCTTCGCGCAAAGGCGGGGCCGATGCCATGAATCTTACTCAGGTCGTCTTTCTGTGCTTTCTTTGCCGCTTTCATCTGGTCGATCTCTAGGCTCAGCTGACTCCCATTCTGACTGGTCTGGCGAGGGGCCACGGCGTCCTTATCGGCTTTGGTCTGGGCTGGGGATTGGACTTTGGCTGGGCGTTTTCGAAGACGGGTTTGCTCCTCTTGCTTTTCTTCAGCCAGTTTCACTTGACCGGTCAGTTGTTGTTGCTTTTCGAGTTCTTGAACATGGCGCTGCAAGGCATGGATCTGTGCGTCTCGCTCATGCAGGAGTTGTTCATCGAGCTGGAGCCGGGCTTGGCGTGTGTCTTGTGTGGCGAGGTGGTTTTGTAACGTGAGAATCTGTGCTTCGTGTTGCGTGAGGGCACGGGCATATTTCGTCTCCCACTCAGTCGGTGATGCCTGCTGCTCCTTCAACTGCTCCTGGAAATGTTCGAATGT
Source organism: Nitrospira lenta (assembly GCA_945906715.1). Classification (GTDB taxonomy): domain Bacteria; phylum Nitrospirota; class Nitrospiria; order Nitrospirales; family Nitrospiraceae; genus Palsa-1315. Next base: position 6,811 of record CAMDRK010000080.1, on the reverse strand, counting down.
ATCGATGCGCCGGTCTCGTTCGGCCAGTTGGCTGTCGAGTCGGTGCAATGCAGCTCGATGCTCGGCCTCTCGATCGGAGAGTTGCACTTCCAGCCAATGGACCCGCCCTTGGGCCGGTTCGAGTTCCTTCAGACGCGCGCGCAGCAGATCGGCTTCTGTAACGCCGGCTTCCAGCTCGAGGATGCGACGTTGAAGATTCTGTCGTTCGTGCTCGTTCGTGGCGAGTGTCTGCTGGGCAGCTTGGCTGCTGAGATGCAACTGCTGAACCTCTTCCGCCTGTGCAGCCGAGGCAAGCGCGTCAGACTCGCTCGCGCGGCGGCGAGCAGAGGTATCTTCCGATTCCAGGACCGTCAGCTTCTGTGAGCGAAGGGACAGCTCTTCTTGAAGCGCCAGAAGGCGGTCGTTTCGTCCTGTAAATTCCTGCTGGGTGGATTGGCTGAGCTCTTCCGATTCGATCATCTTGCTTTCGAGCAGCTGCATCGCAGCGGTTTGAACGTTCAGCTCATATCGCGTCTTTTCCAGCATCTGCTCTTTGACGCGTAGGGTGGCAGTCATTTCCGTGAACTGTTGTGTAAGTAGGCTGGCGGACAGATTTCGCAGCAGCCATCCAACCACGATGCCGATGCCCCCAGCAATGAGAAGACAACCAAAAATCTGGCCGATGAGCGTGATCATAGGTCACCAGTTCCTTTTATTCGCAATTCAATACGACGGTTGCGTTGCAACCCAGCCCGCGTCTGTGCCACCGAGAGCGGTCGTGAGTCGCCATAGCCGACGGCGGTAAACTGATTGGTCAAGCCGTGACTGATAAAGTAGTGCCGCACGGCTTCAGCGCGGCGGCGGCTGAGTTGAAGATTATAGTCCGGCGCACCGTACTTGTCCGTATGGCCACCTATTTCAATAGCGGTGTTAGGAGCACGACGCAAGATCGTAATCAGCTGGTCTAGTGTGGTGCGACTGCGGGGGAGCATCGTCGTGGAATTCGACTCAAATTCGATGGAGCCTTGCGTGAGGGTCTCATCTAACTTCTTCTGGAGCGTAGGGGAAGGAGCCGCGAGCTGAGCCGCGAGGATATGATCTTCCAGCTTAAGTCCTGTTTGCGTCAGAGGGGCGACGTCTTGCAGCATGGTGGCCTTGGCGCGATCGCTATCGACTCGGCCGCTGAGAACAATCGACCGTCCATCAATAATGATGGAACCTCGTTCCATCATGCGCCCTAAGATGGGAAGGGCCTTGGGGACATTGTCTATCCAATCTGCGGGCCCCACGCTCGGGTCCACCATTAACTCATCGACGACACGGCCAGGCGTAGCTCCATACAGTTCGTGGGCTCGCTGAAGGATTGTGGTTTTAATGGCCTCACTGGGGAGCGAGCCACGGAGGGTCAGATTTCCCTTCTCTATACGCGCATGAAAGCTGGCAGGGGTGAGGGAATTTGATGCTGTCGAGGTCGGAAGATGGCGCGGAATACAGACCGCGGCAATAAAAGTAAGGGCGAGAGCGCCTGCGCCTAGAATCGCTTTCCGCATCATGAATCAACTCTCGAGCGGAAGATAGCCAAAAACCGGTGTGACCCTACCATACTGCGTGAGTTCATACCAGACGGTGTTTATGAGCCAAACCCCTATAATCGAGACGCGAACCTATATGAGTACAGATGAGATCCTCAATAAAGCTCAACAGTTACCTTAACCTGCTTCCAGCACGATCCGTGGACGCTCCATTCCCCTTGTAAGGTGTACCCTCATTTGCTATTCTTCGCCCGCTTTCCGAGTCAGATAATATCTCGCGAACATCTTTAAAGGAGTTTGTATGGCCGGCATTAAGCGGGCATTGATCAGCGTGTCAGACAAGACCGGCGTGGTGGAGATGGCGAAAGGGCTTGCTGCCCTTGGGGCTGAGATTCTCTCGACCGGAGGAACGGCAAAGGCCTTGCGCGAAGCAGGGGTGACGGTGACCGATGTGGCGGCGTACACAGGTTCACCGGAAATTCTCGATGGCCGTGTTAAGACACTACATCCCAAGATTCATGGTGGCCTGCTGGGGCGCCGTTCGCTCCCTGCCCATGTCGCGCAGATGGAACAGCATGGAATTGGACCCATCGACGTGGTCGTGGTCAACCTCTATCCCTTTGAGGCGACTATTGCGAAACCGCACTGTCCTTTTGAAGAAGCCATTGAAAATATCGATATCGGCGGGCCGTCGATGCTGCGGTCCGCAGCCAAAAACCACGAAGATGTTCTGGTAGTCGTCGATCCGACGGATTATCAGCGCGTACTCGATGCGGCAATAACAGGGACGGCGTCGCGCGAGTTACGGCGCGAGTTGGCCATGAAGGTATTTCAACATACGGCGCGCTACGACAGTCTGATTGCCGGGTACCTTGAAACGCAGGCGCAAGGCAGCGAGGTCAAGTTTCCCCGGATATTGTCCCTGCAGTTCGAACGGGCAGAGATGCTCCGTTATGGTGAGAATCCGCATCAGCAAGGGGCCTTCTATCGAGAACTGCACTCGTCCGAGCCGTCGGTCTCCCGTGGGAAAATTCTGCACGGCAAGGCGATGTCGTACAACAATTTCCTCGATGCCAATTCGGCGCTCGAGCTGGCAAAAGAATATGACGAGACCGCCGTGGCGATTATCAAGCACAATAATCCCTGCGGTGTGGCATTGGGTGCGACGCCTCTCGAAGCCTATGTGAGAGCTCGTGAGACCGACCCTGTCTCAGCGTTCGGCGGCGTCATTGCATTCAATCGCCCTGTGGATTTGGCCGCTGCAAAAGAAATTACCGCCACGTTTGTCGAAGTCGTTATTGCGCCGGGATTTGCAGACGATGCGTTGGCAGAGTTAAAACGCAAGAAGGATCTGCGTTTGCTGGATGTCGGGCCGCTCACGAAGGTGAAGCAAGAAGGCTTCGATCTCAAGAAGTTGGTGGGTGGATTGATCGTGCAGGATCGGGATCTTGGTGTTTTGACCGATTTAAGGGCGCTCAAGGTACCGACCATGCGGAAACCGACGGACGAGGAATATGCGGCCTGCGCCTTTGCCTGGAAGGTCTGCAAACACGTAAAGTCGAACGCGATCATCTATGCAAAGCCGGGGCAGACGGTGGGAATCGGCGCCGGCCAGATGAGCCGGGTCGATTCCGTAAAGCTTGCGGTGATGAAGGCCCAGATGCCGATTAAGGGGTGTGTGATGGCGTCGGACGCGTTCTTCCCGTTCCGGGATGGATTGGATGCGGCGATTCAAGCCGGCATCACCACGGTCATTCAGCCGGGCGGTTCGATTCGCGATGCCGAAATTATCAAAGCCGCAGATGAGCAGGGGGTGGCGATGATCTTAACGGGCATGCGCCACTTCCGCCATTAAGCGGCTGCTGAAAATGGCCTCTCGCGTCGTTCTCGGTCGCCCGGCCACGCTCAACGTACCGAAGCGTACGCCTCGGTGACCGGACTTCCTGCGGCCTTGCGAGAAACCATTTTGAGCAGCCGCTTTTTCTTCATGCAGTACAAGTACCCATGAAAATTCTTGTCATTGGCAGCGGAGGACGCGAGCACGCCATGGTGTGGAAGCTCGCGCAAAGTCCCCGTATGCCAACGCTCTACTGCGCGCCGGGCAATGCGGGGATCGAATCGCTGGCGACCTGCGTCCCGATCAAAGCCGATGATATCGTCGGACTTAAAGCGTTTGTGCAGTCTGAGAAGATCGATCTGACAGTCGTGGGACCGGAAGCCCCACTTGCATTAGGTATCGTCGATGAGTTTCGCAAGGCGAAGCTCAAAATATTTGGACCGACGAAGGGGGCTGCGCGTATCGAAGCCAGCAAAGTCTTCTCCAAAGAGATCATGGTCAGCGCAAAGATTCTCACGGCGCAAGCGCAAAGTTTCGACCGATTGGCCTCGGCGTTGGCCTATCTCGATGAACATGAGCTTCCTGTCGTAATAAAAGCCGACGGACTCGCACAGGGAAAGGGTGTCGTAATCGCGACGACGCGTGAGGAGGCGAAACAGGCCGTCCGCGATTCAATGGAACATGCGGCATTCGGTCAGGCCGGTCAGCGCGTCTTGATCGAACAGTTTTTAGACGGAGAGGAACTGACGGTCATGGCGTTTACGGATGGCCGGACGGTGGTGCCGATGCTGCCGGCGCAAGATCATAAACGAGTTGGGGATGGCGATACAGGGCTCAATACCGGGGGCATGGGTGCCTATTGTCCTGCGCCGCTTGGCACCACGGCACTGCGGGAGCAGGTCACCCGACAGGTTCTCTATCCCGCCGTCGAAGCCTTATCACGTATGGGTTGTCCGTTTCAGGGTGTCCTCTATGCCGGCCTTATGGTTGTGAAGGGAACGCCATATGTCTTGGAATTCAACGCCCGCATGGGAGACCCTGAAACGCAGGTTGTACTCCCGCTACTCAAGACCGATTTCCTGGAAGTGATCGAAGCGATAATCGAACATCGGCTCGACCAAGTTACGGTTGACTGGCATAATGAAACCGCTGTGTGTGTCGTTATGGCGTCAGGAGGCTATCCCGGCAGTTATCAGACTGATCGCGTGATTCACGGATTGCCGACCGAGACCGATGCAACAACCATGGTATTTCATGCAGGGACAAGACGGATAGGCGCGAATGTCGTTACGGCCGGAGGCCGGGTGCTGGGAATCACGGGACGCGGAACAACCCTGGCTTCTGCGCAAACGGAAGCCTATCGTGCGACTACATCGATTGCATTTGAAGGCGCTCACTATCGGACGGACATTGCGCATCGAGCATTTTCACGCCACGCGTAGCACAATGGGGACGTAAGGCTCAAAGGGTAAGGGGGTCGAGCGGGATTCGCCTCACGTTTCACGCCTCACGAGAAAGCCCCGTGCCTCTCGCCAAAACATTGTCCTTCACGCGAGATTTTGCTATGGCATCGATCGAGCCCTATGGTATTTCCACCGTTCCCGTTCTTGCTGAGCTGGTGCGTCGCGTACTCGGAGCAAGCGGGCTCATCGCTCTGCCGACGGAGAGTTTCTACGGGCTTGCCGCAGCTCCGTTCGATGAGCAGGCGCTCGCTAGATTGTGGCAGGTCAAGGGTCGGTCTGAGGGAAAACCGATTCTCGTGCTGATCGGAGACGAGTCTCAGTTGAGGCCGCTGATTCGAAGCATTCCCCATGCAGCACGCCTACTGATGAAGGCGTTCTGGCCAGGACCTCTGACCATTGTTTTTCCCGCAGCGGTTGGCCTTTCCGATGCAGTGACGGCTGGAACCGGCTCTGTCGGCGTCCGTTTTAGCCCCTGGGAACCGCTGGCCAATCTGTTGCGTCTGGTCGGGCCGATAACTGGTACCAGCGCGAATCGTGAAGGTCAACCGCCGCCCAGGACGGCTAAAGAAGTGCAAGACTGTCTCGGAGACATGCTGGATCTCATCGTCGATGCTGGTCCAACCCCCGGCGGGCGACCGTCCACAGTCATCGATGTGCGGGGACCGATCCGAATCGTTCGCGATGGAGCGATTGAACGAGATGTCATCGAAGCAGAATTGGCCGCGCATGGCCTGTCTCTTGAACCTGGCAGATAGGCTGAAGGTTTTTAGGGATTGAGCTTCTTGCGCAACGAGGATTCATCTCTGCTTGAAGAGATAAAGGGGCAACGGGGTAGAGGGGGAAGAGGCTACCCCGACTATCCCTGTATCCCGCTACCCCCGCATTCGTGCCTTGCAGAAAACTTAGAGCCTACAGTCTTCAGCCTAAACACCTGAGTGGTGTATCGTTCACATTGAAAGGAGAATGCCGATGATTCGAACAGTGATGGTACGGAACCTTGTTGCGGTGGCCGCCATAACGATGGTCTCTGTGGGTCTGTCCGGGTGCGATTACTGGCCCCCGGCGCTTCAAACACAAATCGAACAACTCCGCTCCGAGCTGCAGAGCGTGACAGCGGAAAAAGCGCAGTTGCAGACTCAATATGCTTCCTTTGCAAAGGTGAAGGACGATTTACAGGCGCAAGTGGATGATCTCTCGCGGTCGAATCGTGATAAATCGACCATGATCACCGGTTTACAGAATAGCTTGACGGCGGCACAGGAGCGCTTGGCGAAGTCTGGAAAAGCTGCCACGCCGAAACTTGCAACGGCGAAAGCCGGCACGGCGAAGCCGTCCGGTAAGGTCAAGCAGAAGGCCCCAGCTAAGAAAAAAGCATCGGCCAAACCCACCGGCGCACGCTAGCGCGTCTCGTTTCTGTCGGCTATTTCGTGGTGGGAGACGCTGGCGTGCTGGTCGCTGTGCTTGAAGTCGCGCTCGATGGGGTACTTGCCGGCGCTGATGCGGGGGTAGACGCTGGAGCGGAGGGAGCCGCAGGCGTCGCCTGGCCGGATGTAGTTGATGTCGTTTCTTTCTTCTCCCCGGTCGCGGGTGCCGGTGTTTCATTACCCGCAGATGGCTTCATCTTGTCGGAGTAATCCGTTACGTACCACCCGCTGCCTTTGAACATGATCGCAGGCGATGAAATAAGCCGCTGGACGTGCTTCCCGCATCGCGGGCAGACGGTGAGCGGATCGTCCTTCATGCTTTGTTTGATCTCAAACTTATCGGTGCAGCTTTCACACTGGTACTCATAAATAGGCACGTGTTAATTCCTCCAACTAGACTGGTCTGTCTGGTTTATTTCGTCTATTTGGTCTATTCAGTCTGTTTCGTGTGTTTGGTTGAACGAGACTGATCAAACAACCAGATAGACCAGATCGACCGAATAGACCAGACAGACCTGGCTGTCCACACCCTGCTAAGTGAGCTGCTTGAACGCCTGGTCAAGGCGATCCATTCCA
>CAMDRK010000079.1 GCA_945906715.1 Nitrospira lenta | reverse complement strand
TGCGGGCTCGACTCACAGAGATGATGTCGACGTGCGATGCCTCTCATGATCAGCGGGTGGTGATCTATGGGACGACGGAGCTCGCCGAGCTCGCCTACTTGTCGCTTCGAGAGATGAATATCCATTGTGTGGGATTTATTGATGGAAGTCCGCGTGAATCATTTCTTTCTTGCCCAGTTTCTACACCTGAGCAGGTGAGTCACTGGCAATTTGATCGAGTGTTGATTGCGGATCTAGAGCGTGCGGCAGCCGGTATGGGATGAAGCTGCGATTTTTTGGCAGCCGATGATCCTAGGAATTTTTGGCGAGCAGCTGCAAGATCCCGTCAATGTGGGAGCTATTATCCGAACGGCAGCCGCGCTGAACGTATGTGCGCTATGGCTTACCCCTGAATCAGCTGATATCTATCATCCAAAGGTGGTACGGTCGATGAGTGGCGCCCTCCTCGCCGTCCCGATTTTTCGCCAAGAATGTGGTCGGTTTGATTCAGCACGGGTTGTCAGATCTTTACGGCAGAAGTCGGAGGAACTGAGGTTGTTTCGATTGATGCGATCCACCAGGCGCCACGGAAGCTGGTGGTTGCTGTTGGTAATGAAAGTCGCGGTTTGTCGGCGCAGATCCGCACCCAAGCCACGACTCGATTCACGATCCCTCTCAGCCGCGACGTAGAATCCTTGAATGTTCCGGCAACCGTGGCCATCGCCACGTTCTACTTCTGCCGACTTCCCAAAGGGGAGTGATCAATAGCCGCTCACTCTTATAAGCGCCAGTAGGTCAAAGAGGAGGGAAGCTTGGCTTGGTCGAGCAGGCACTTCACGTCAATGATCACTCCTTCTTGTTGGTTCCGGAGGGGCGTGAGCAATTCCTGTAGGTCCATCTCTGCGTAAGAACGGTGGGAGACTGCGATAATCAGTCCGTCGACATTCTTCAGATTGTTCCACGACTGCAGCTGAATGTCATATTCCGCGACCGCTTCTTTCGGATCCGCGATCGGATCATGCACCAACACCCGGACTCCATACTCGCGTAACTCCTGAATAATGTCAGGTACTCTGCTATTGCGCAGGTCCGGCACATTTTCTTTAAAGGTGAGGCCAAGGACCGCCACATTGAGGTCCTTGATTGGCCTGGGCAGGCGACCGAGAAGCTTGATCGCTTGCTCCGCGACGAACTTTCCCATGCCGTTATTGATGCGCCGACCAGCCAGAATGACTTGTGGATAGTAACCGACCGACTCAGCTTTGAAAGTCAGATAGTAGGGGTCTATGCCGATGCAATGACCTCCCACGAGTCCTGGAGAAAAATTCAGAAAGTTCCATTTGGTTATTGCCGCATCCAGAACAGATTTCGTATCGATTCCGAGACGGTGAAAAATAAGTGCCAGCTCATTTATCAAAGCGATATTTAAATCTCGTTGGGTATTTTCAATTACCTTTGCTGCTTCCGCCACTTTAATGCTAGAGGCGCGATGAATACCCGCTTTGACCACGAGCTCATAGGTATTCGCGACGATCTCCAGCGATGCGTCATCTTGGGCTGACACGACCTTGATAATTTTTTCTAGTGTATGCTCCTTATCACCAGGATTGATCCGTTCAGGAGAGTATCCTAGCTTGAAATCTACACCGCATGTCATTCCAGAGGTCTGTTCGAGAATAGGCAGGCAAACTTCCTCTGTGGCTCCTGGGTAGACCGTCGACTCGAAGACCACAATTGATCCTTGCGAGAGGTTGGCCCCGATCACTTCGGATGATTTCCGCAGAGCTGTTAAATCAGGCTGAAGGGCTTCATTGATCGGCGTGGGGACAGCCACGATGATGAAGTCAGCCGTCTTGAGGTCGCTGGGCTGATAGGTGTATTGGACATCTGACGTTTTGAGTTCAGAAGAAGACACTTCTCCGGTACGGTCGAGGCCCTGCTGCAGCTCTGCAATCCTGGCCTTATTGATATCAAAGCCGATGACGCGCTGCCGTTTTCCGAACGCCAGCGCGATTGGAAGACCCACGTAACCAAGCCCTACAACAGCAATTTTTCGCTCTTTTACTTGAGGCATAGATCCTTCAATGGCTGCATTAATTGTGTTCAGTTATTTTTCTGGCTTCTTCCGCTCAATGGCTAAAGTATCGGGGGCGCGTGGGTAGGGCGTCTCCGAGGGGTAAGGGATTGGAATGTTGATGCGCTTTAATGCGTAATAGGAATCCAGTCCGAGTATGAATAGGTGCCGAGACCATTCGCAAGATGGATATGTAATATTGTGGGGCTTTGACCCTCTGAATCTGTCCGATTTTCTCGCCTTGATTTGCACGGGCTGGCGGTAGCAATCTCCAGCTTGATAGTGTTGGAGGGTGGAGCGGTCGACAGGTGTGGCGGTGGCACATCCTATCAAAATAATAGTGCAGAGCAGGACGATGGCTCCCCTTTACGTTTTTTTTCAATGTTTGTTCAGGTGAGTAGGGCGAGTGTCGTCCGGCTTTGGATTCCCGTGGAGGCTTGCTCGCCGGGTGGTTACTTACTGCATGCCTGTATTGAGACATTGTGCTGTATGAGATAGACGATTTTAGCGTAAAAATCAAGGCTACCGGCGCCCTTAACTTTTCAGTAAATGAGCCTAGAGGTGTCTGTGAAATCAGGGAAAGATCACCTTGATGACGCATCCTAAGCCGGACAGATGATGTGCTATCTACAACCGCTCGAGCCCCTAATTGACGAAGGGACGTACCAGCTTTACTATATATCCCATAAAGTTTGCGTGGGGTAGTTACGGCCGACGGGGCAGTTTGCCGAGATGTTTCCTTAGACCTCCAGATGCTGTGTGATATGAATGCGTTAGGGAAAGAGATCGGCTGCGTGCTTTTGCGAGGAGACCTGGAGCGTAAGGGGTTTCATTGCATCTCGAAACATTGGCAGAGGGTTTCGGAGGAGCCGAAGCGGTGGGGGAATGAGCTCTATCAGGAAACGAATGCGACGGACCATCCGGTCGATGTCAATAAGACGCGAGCCCTCCCGATATTCCAAGATTATGGCATCGATGGCTGGAAGGCCTCCCGCGAAGTACTCGAGGCTACGTTCCTGAAAATTATCGAGAAGAATCTTGACCGGCAGCGGCAAGCGGCGGAGCAGATGAAAGGGGTTGTGTCTCACTATGGCCCCGTGATCACGGAGGTGCCCTATCGAGGACCGCTGGCGGAGCTCTGGAGTAGGGGCGCTGATTTTCTGAGCGGTAAGAAGCCCGGCTGAGTAGGCTGAATTCTCGTGGCGAGCGATCTGGGTATTGGGTCTCAATGGCTGGTAGAGGGAGCGCGCAAGCCCACCGCTCCCGCCATTTTTCGGGGCAGCCGTAGTTTTGCCAGTAGGAGCATGTCATGAGTCGCACCCGGTCTGTGAAATCAGTGAGTCTTGTGATCCCCGTGTATAACCAGCTGGACTATACGAAGCAATGTCTCGAGTCTATTGCCCGCTGTACCGATCAGCCCTACGAACTCATTCTCGTGGATAATGCCTCGACCGACGGGACGCGGGAGTTTTTGCGCGACGTGCAGGCGACGGTCATCACGAATCCGCGCAACCTTGGCTGCGCCAAGGCCTGGAATCAGGGCGTGCGAGCCAGCCATGGGGATGTCGTCGGTATTTTGAATAACGACATTATCGTAACGAAGGGTTGGATTGAAGGGTTGGTAAAGTTCATGAAGGAGGAGGGGCATGGGATTGTAAGCCCTGCGGCGCGCGAGGGGTATTTAAATTACGATTTAGACGCCTATGCTCGTGAGTTTACCCAGTCCTGCAAGGGTGCTATGCGGTCAGAGTTGTATGGCGCTTGTCTGGTGATCAGTCGCGACGTGTTTGATCGTGTCGGGTTGTTCGACGAGGCGTTTGCCTATGGAGGCTGCGAAGATATCGATTTTTTTTGGCGTGCGAAGGCTACCGGGTTCTCTGTCGGCCTGACTGGATCGGTGCTCATTCACCATTTCAGCATGGTCACGCAAGATGCGATCAAGCGATCAGAGACCAAGATCTATCCCGCTGAGAATCTCGCCCATTTTAAAAAGAAGTGGAACCGAACCGTGCGAGGCAATTGGGCTGTTAGACGTTGGACCGATCTCAAACGCAAATGGGTCAGACGGTATGAGCGATTGCGCTATGGGCATACGCTGATCGAGAAGTGTTACGGGTAAGGATGCGCGTTAGGTGGTTGCATGTGTTGATGGGGTCGTAAGTTTTTGCAAGTAGCCGCACCTCATGTTCGGCGAGCACTATAAAGATACGGCTCTCATTAATGGACTATAGGCGAGAGATAGATGGACTGCGAGCGGCGGCAATCATTCCCGTCATGCTTTTCCACGCGGGCTTTCAGCGGGGGATTTGTTGGCGTTGACGTCTTGTTATGGCTCGTCTCCTTGGTGAGTGGGGAAAAGAAGCGCGAGAAACGGCTTTTCTGGCGGATAGGGGCGTAAATTCTGCGTTCTACGGGGTCTGGAAATCTGGCATGATGGACGAATGCACACACACCGACACCTCTGGGGCACCGACCGCTTTCCCGGCTTCCGGCCAATGCCATCGGTCCAGGGCATCTTCGGGGACCCGAAGACCCGCGTCATCCAGCTGTGCTGGCGGGGGGAAACCGACATGCGGCGCGTGCGGGGAGGTCGCTCGGTCCTGGTACGACCGCAAGACACGCCGCGTTCGCGACCTGCCCTGCGGGGACACGCGGGTCTATCTGGCGGTGGAGATTCGTCGCGTCGAGTGCAAGACGTGCGGCAAGGTAAAGCAGAAAGCCGTAGACTGGCTGGCAGACAATCCATTCTACACCAAACGCTTCGCCTTCTTCGTGGGACGGCGCTGCCGAAGCATGACGATCAAGGATGTCGCCGAGGAAACCCGGCTAAACTGGAAGACGATCAAAGCCTTCGATGCGCAGTATATGCACGAGCAGTTGCGACGGGAAGGGACGCCTGTGCCAAAGGTGATCGGGATCGACGAGATCTCGATCCGCAAGGGGCACACCTACCGCATCGTGGGTGTGCGACTTGGAACGACGACGGCCGATCTGGTTCTGGACACCGACCGCTCGGAAGCGAGCGTAGACAAGTTCGACCAGTGGCTGGGTTCGACGAAGAGCAAACGAATCAGGCTGGCGGTGATGGATATGTGGAAGCCGTTTCGTGCCTCCACGCTCAAGGCGGAGCACGCGCCGCATGCGGCCATTCTGTTCGACAAGTTTCACGTGCTGCGTCACCTGGGCGCAGCCTTGGACACGGTGCGCAAGACCGAGTAGCCCCGATCGACAAGGAAGGACCGGCGCTTCATTAAGGGTCAGAAGTCCACGCTACTCTCGGACCGGGAGAACCTCAAGCCGGATGGCCGGCGAAGCTTGCGGTTGCTGCTGAAAGCCAACAGGCGGTTGAACACGGCCTACATCTCAAAGAAGAGTTCGGGCAGCGCTGGGGCCACTTCTGGCAGCGCCTGACGCCCTACGAGAAGTTCGCCGAGATGATCGACCGGCACTGGGACGGCATCGCGGCCTACTGTAAGCCGGAGAACACGATCGCCTTGGGATTTGTCGAGGGTGTGAACAACAAGATCTGCGTCATTCAGCGGCGAAGCTATGGCCTAGGCGACGAGGAGTACCTGCGCCTCAAAGTTCTCACCTGCCTGCTCGCCCCGATATGAAATCAGGCCAAAATCACCCACTCGGGAAGGAGAAGAACCTGAGTTGATGCTAGGTGTGACATTTCATGTAGGATAGGCGGTAGTGTCGTCGTGGAACTAGATTCTGTAGATGCATGAGCGATGCTGGGTCAGCCTCAGAAATAAATGGATCATGTATATTCTTGGAATTTCGGCTTTTTATCACGATAGCGCCGCGTGCCTGCTGCAGGATGGCGAGATTGTCGCGGCAGCACAAGAAGAGCGGTTTACACGAAAGAAGCACGATCCGGGATTTCCGCGTCACGCGGTTGAGTATTGTTTGGCGCAAGCCGGGATTGGCGTCAAGGATTTGAAGTATATCGTGTTTTACGACAAGCCGTTCATCAAGTTTGAGCGGTTACTGGAGACCTACCTCGGATTTGCTCCCAAGGGCATCCAGTCGTTCCTGGCCGCGATGCCCGTCTGGTTGAAAGAAAAACTTTTTCTGCGCAACTTGCTGCAAAAAGACGTGCTGGCCTGTTCGAGGGGCCTCGATACGTCCGAATTGCCGGAGTTCCTCTTTGGCGAGCATCACGAGTCCCATGCCGCGTCAGCTTTTTATGCCTCCCCCTATGAACGGGCAGCGGTGCTCTGCATGGACGGGGTCGGAGAGTGGGCGACCACATCGGCGTGGTTCGGTGAAGGAAACACATTGACCCCGCTCTGGGACATTCCGTTTCCCCACTCGATCGGTCTGCTGTACTCGGCTTTCACGTATTACACGGGGTTTAAAGTCAACTCCGGTGAATATAAGGTCATGGGGCTGGCTCCGTATGGAGAGCCGACGTACGTCAAAGCGATTTATGAACATCTGATCGATCTCAAGCCGGACGGCACGTTCAGAATGAACATGGAGTATTTCAACTATTGCACTGGCTTGACCATGACGAGCCGCAAGTTTGACGCCATTTTTGGCGGCCCCCCTCGCAAGGCAGAGTCGCAGTTCGGTCAGCGCGAGATGGATTTGGCTCGATCCATTCAGGACGTGACCGAAGAGGTCATGCTGCGGCTGGCGCGGACGATGCATCGGGAAACGGGAGCGGACTATCTCTGCCTGGCGGGCGGTGTCGCGCTCAATTGCGTGGGAAACGGGCGGGTGCTCCGGGAGGGACCGTTTAAGGGTCTGTGGATTCAGCCTGCCGCCGGCGATGCCGGTGGGGCGGTGGGGGCGGCGTTAAGTGCCTGGCACCAGTATGAGAACAAGCCCAGGACTGCCGACAATATTCATGACAAAATGAAGGGGAGCTATCTGGGGCCGGCCTTCAGCAATGAGGATGTCGAGGCAAGGTTGAAGATCCTTAGGGCTGTCTATCATCGGCTTGATGAGAAGAATTTGTATGGTCGGGTGGCCGATGAGCTGGCGGCGGGAAAAGTCGTGGGGTGGCATCAGGGTCGGATGGAGTTTGGTCCGCGATCGCTTGGCGGGCGCAGCATTCTCGGGGATGCTCGCAATACGTACATGCAGTCTGTGCTGAACCTCAAAATTAAGTATCGTGAGTCGTTTAGACCCTTTGCGCCTTCTGTGCTGAGAGAACGGGTGTCGGACTATTTCCAGATGGACTGTGATAGCCCGTACATGTTACTGGTGGCCCCGGTTCTTGAAAAACGTCGACTTCCCTTCGACTCAGAACAGAAAAGGCTCTGGGGCATTGATTTGCTCAATGTGCCACGTTCGGATATTCCCTCCGTCACGCACATTGATTATTCGGCCAGAATTCAGACGGTGCACGAGGAGACGAATCCCCGTTACTACCAGTTGCTCAAGGCGTTTGAGGCAAAGACGGGTTATGCCACCTGCGTGAATACGTCGTTCAACGTGCGGGGTGAGCCCATTGTCTGCACACCGGAAGATGCCTATCGCTGCTTTATGCGAACGGAGATGGATGTTCTGGTGATCGAGAATTGCGTGTTGAGGAAAGAGGATCAGAAGCCCCTTGAAGGGGATTCTGACTGGAAGAAAGAGTTCGAACTCGACTAGCGGACCCGAGAAATTGGAGCCATGGATCACGCAGCCACACGTAAAGAACTCCGGCAATTTGGCCTGTTGGTCGGAGCGGTCTTTGCCGTCATTGGTCTGTGGCCGCTGGTGTTTCGCGGGGAGCCGCTGCGCTTGTGGGCACTTGGAATCGGAAGCCTGCTCATCGTGTGCGGGGGCGTTCTCCCATCTTTATTAGCGCCCGTTCACGCAGGATGGATGAGAGTCGGGCATATTCTTGGGTGGATCAATACTAGGATTCTTCTCGGCATCGTGTTTTATGGGTTGATCACGCCCATCGGCATTGTTTTCCGCTTCATGGGTAAGGATACGATGAGGCAGGGGTTCGCCGAGTCAAGTGCGACTTACAGAGTGGTCCGCTCTTCGAGGTCCCATTCCCATATGAAATTTCAATTTTGACAGATTCCGTGATGAGGAGGCATTTATGAGCGATTTTGTGATGGAACTCTGGGCTTTCATGAAGGAGCGGAAGAAATTCTGGCTCCTCCCAATCGTGGTGGTCCTGGTGCTGCTCGGTAGCTTGCTTGTGTTAACACAAGGTTCCGCGGTCGCGCCGTTTATTTACACGTTGTTCTGATGGCGATCTTGATCGTGGCCATTCCAAGTGGAGATACCAAGTCGCTCAATTGTTTTCAATCAGCTATTTTAGCAAGCGGTGATTTTATTTTTGTCTCTGAGTAGAAGTGGGGAAGCCATGGCGAATTTCGTTTTGGCCAGAGCATGGAATCTCTTCGGTCCGTCTTCGATTACCCGTTTACGCTTATTGATGTTGGAGCTGCTGGAGGCGTGAACCGCCGCTATTAGAAGAACTTTCGGAATCTTACCGTAGTAGGGTTTGAGCCGGACGAGCGGGAGTTTAGTAAGCTCCCGCAATCGAAAAGTCAGCGTTGGTATCAGGTCGCGCTCAATAACTCTGATGGAGTATTCAATCTCAATGTCACACGGCATCAAACAAATACGTCCCTTCTCGAGCCTAACCTCGAGTTGATCCGACAGTTGGATATGGACGTGCGTGATTTCGATATTTTTCGGAAGATGCCACTGTGCTGCCAAACGCTGGATCGGGTATGTGTTGATCATGGAATTGTGCCGCACGTCGTCAAGTTGGACACGCAGGGGACGGAGCTTGATATCCTCAAGGGGGGAGAGGCCTGTCTTAGGCGTTCGATCTTTGCCATTGAGGCGGAAGTAGAGTTTCTTCCGCTCTACAAAAATCAGCCGCTGTTTACCGATGTTCACGAGTATGTAAGCGGTCTCGGATTTCAGTTGATGGGCTTTCTCAATCCGGTCAGGATCAGCGGGAGAGAGTGTGGACATGGATGAGGCGCGCCCTCCCATCTTTTATCGTCCGACGCCCTCTTCTTTAAGTCCCTTTCACGTATGGCGGAGGACCTTGCTCAGGGGGACTCAGGATCATTAACTGCTGCAATGTCCATCTCTGTGGCCTATGGGTACGATGACTATGCACAGGAGTTATGTCACATCGCTCGCCGGGTGGCACCAGATTTGGAGAGGCAAGTGACTTGCCATCTCCAATATCTTAGCGGTCTTTCTATTCATCGACATCGAAAAGCGAGAGATTTTTTCGTAAAATTTCCAACCCCTCGGTCGATTGGCAAGAGGCTCGCCTGGTATCTGACGCCAGTGTGACATTACGTGCAAGATGTGTGGGTTCCATTTTTTCTCGTGCCAATCTATTGAAGGAGTCGTTCGAAGCCCCCTCATTCCATCCAGGATCCCTTCGTTAGCGTTAGGCAATAATTGCGCTTGACTCACCAGGGCTAGCATGTTCATATCGTGAACGTAACGATTTATTGGGGCTTCACTAATGAACGTGCAGGGTCAACGGGATCTCCTCTTGCTCTCCGAAGTCGAGCGTGATGCTGGTGTAACGCAGCGATCACTCTCGACGAAACTTGGCTTGGCGCTTGGCCTGACCAACCTGTATCTCAAACGTCTGGCCCGCAAGGGCTATATTAAGATCACCACTATCCCTCGCAATCGCATCCAGTATCTGTTGACCCCGCAAGGACTTACGGAAAAGTCCCGATTGACCTATCTCTATATGCAGCACTCGCTCACATACTACCGTGACATGCGGGC
>CAMDRK010000078.1 GCA_945906715.1 Nitrospira lenta | reverse complement strand
GTGGTGGAAAGTAGTCGTATTCAACCGCATAGCCAGGCTTAAGCATGGTGGCTTGCTCTAATCCTGGAATCGTTTTTAGAATCCCGGCCTGGACATCGACCGGCAAGCTAGTGGAGATTCCGTTGGGATAAAATTCGCGGCTATCCAGTCCTTCGGGCTCAATAAAGACCTGGTGGCGTTCTTTGTCGGCGAAACGCACGACTTTGTCTTCAATCGATGGGCAATACCGAGGCCCCACCGACTCAATAATGCCGCTGTAGAGCGGTGACCGGTCAAGATTGCGTTGGATCAGTTCGTGCGTTGCACGATTGGTATGGGTCAAATGACAGGGGAGCTGACGGTTATCAATCCGGTCTGTCCGATACGAAAACGGCACCGGTGGATCATCTCCCGGCTGAGGCGTCATCACGGAAAAATCGATAGTGGCTCCGTCCAAGCGAGGAGGCGTGCCGGTTTTGAGCCGGCCCACTTCGAATCCCAGGTCGCGCATACAATCGGACAGATGCTCGGCAGACGCCTCTCCGGCTCGTCCCGCAGGAAAATGATTCAAGCCGACATGGATAAGTCCCTTAAGGAATGTTCCCGATGTCAGAATGACAGCCTTCGCGTGTATATGATCGCCATGGTTCGTTACCACACCGGTAATCGCGCCGGCATGCGTCAGCAAGCGATCGACCGTCCCTTCACCGATCGTCAGCCCTGCTTGCAGGGCCAACGTTCGTTGCATGGCGTCCCGGTACAGCTTCTTGTCGCATTGGACGCGGAGGGCCCGCACCGCCGGGCCTTTACTCGTGTTGATGAAGCGGAACTGGATGCCGGCAAGATCGGTGTTCCGCGCCATTTCCCCGCCCAGCGCATCGATTTCCTTTACCAGATGTCCTTTGGCGATTCCCCCGATCGCCGGGTTGCACGACATCTGTGCGATTCGGTCACGATCCATCGTGAGCAGCAAGGTTTGCGCACCCATGCGCGCTGCAGCCAAGGCGGCTTCGCAGCCGGCATGACCTCCGCCCACCACAATGACGTCGACTGACTGTCCCATGTTTAACCTTTTCCTACTTACCGATACAGAATTCTGAAAAGATTCGGCCGAGAATCTCGTCTGTCGTAATAGCGCCCGTAATTTCTCCGAGCGCGTCGGCTGCAGCGCGCACATCGATCGAGACAAACTCTCCGGCCATTCCGCACCGCACGGACTCGAGAGCCTGGCCCAGGGATTCACCGGCCCGGCGTAATGCGTCACGATGCCGTACGTTCGTCACCGTGACGCTCTCCGCTGCCTCAAAGCCCTCGGAGACAAGCTGAGCGCGAAGAGCCGACTTCACCGTCTCAATCCCCAAACCTGTTTTAGCCGAAACAACAAATACCTGGTGACCCTCAAGCGTGGCATCAGTGTCCACTGTCACGGCAAGATCCGCTTTGTTCAGGATCACTATATGCTTACGACCCCTGGCGGCGCCCAAGAGCGCCCGATCATCGCTCGTGAGAAGCGCACTGCCATCCACGACCACTAACAGGAGGTCCGCCTCGTTCTGCGCAGCACGCGTCCGTTTAATCCCTTCCTGCTCGACAATATCGTCCGTTTCACGCACTCCTGCCGTATCAACCAAACGAATCATCACCCCGTTGAGATCGATAGATTCCTCAATGGCATCCCTCGTCGTCCCGGGAATGGCCGTCACAATCGCCCGCTCTTCCCTCAGAAGACGGTTCAACAGGCTGGATTTGCCGACATTCGGTCGGCCAAGGATGACGACTCGCGCGCCGTCCCGCAAGATCCGGCCCTCCTGCGCCGTGGTTTCCAGCCTTTGAACCACCGCACAGGCTTCGCCCACGATGCGCACCAGTTCATCGCACTGAAGAAAGGAAATATCTTCGCCCACAAAATCAATTCCCGCCTCTACATGGGCCAATACCGTCAGAAGAGAGGTCCGAGCTTGTTCTACCTCACGAGCGAGATCACCCCGTAGCTGGCGTTGAGCGATATTCAATCCGGCGGATGATGTGGCCCTGATCGTATCGAGTACCGCTTCCGCCTGGGAGAGATCTAACCGCCCGTTGAGAAAGGCCCGCTTCGTAAACTCTCCCGGCTCCGCTACCCGTGCGCCGGACTCAATACATACCGTGCAAACCATCCCAAGAACCAAGGCTCCTCCATGAGACTGAATCTCCACCACGTCCTCTGCCGTATACGATCGAGGCCCTTTCATATAGACCACGAGCGCTTCATCGAGTAGGCCCGATACAGGTAGGCGTTTGTGAAGGATTGGCCTCCCTTTTTTACTCTGCGATGCGGGGATTACAAGATCGGCAAGGTGGAGCGTATGGGAGGGAACCGATGAAAGCGGATCTCCAGACCGAAGCCGAATAACTTGGGAGGCGACTACAAGCGCATGAGGACCACTCAGACGAACGATCCCAATACCACCCTCGCCCGCGGGGGTGGCAATGGCACAAATCGTGTCTCCGAGTCCTCCATGCATGACGCCTCTTTCACTGGCAGGAGGCTGAAAAAGTCTTCCAACCTGTCTTGTTCATTTGGTTGATCTGGTCTATTTAGTCTGTCTGGTTCAACCAAATAGACGAGACAGACCAGATAAACGAGATAGACCAGTCGGGGACGCCTATGCGTTCGGGCTGCTGCTCTGCGCAGCCCCTGCTGAGGCCAGCGCCTTGTCGTTCAACAGAAAACGATCCGTGATCAATTGTTGAGAGATGGTGAGGACATTGTTCGTCACCCAATACAACACAAGGCCTGCAGGGAAATTCACGAACAGAAATGTCAGACCAATCGGGAGCACCAACATGATTTTCGCCTGTGTCGGATCCATCGTGGTGGGCGTAATTTTTTGTTGGATAAACATCGTCGCCCCCATAAGGATCGGCAACACGTAAAAGGGATCCTGCAGCGACAAATCTGTCACCCAGAGCATGAAAGGGGCTTGGCGCAAATCGATCGTCGTGTAGAGGACATTGAACAGGGCCACGAAGACCGGCATCTGCAAGAACATCGGGAGAAAGCCACCCAGTGGGTTCACTTTCTGTTCCCGATAGAGTTTCATTAATTCCTTGTTCAAACGGTCGCGGTCACCCTTGTACTTTTCCTGGACTTCTTTGATCTTCGGTTGAATGACCCGCATCATTCTCATCGACTTATAGCTTTTGTATTGCAGCGGCACAAATAAGATCTTGATCGCCATCGTCAGCAGGATGATGGTGATCCCATAGTTGGGGACATAGTCATGAATGAACCGCAGCACATAAAAGATCGGCTTTGCGACCGACTTTACAACCGACCAACTGCCGAAGATGAAGAATCCGAAATCGATCAGATCTTCCAGGCCCATGTCCAGGGCTTTGAGCGTGTCGTATTCCTTTGGGCCGGCATAGAGCTGAAGCGCAGCAGAGGATGTGCCTGCTGATGCGGCCATCCGCACCATGGTCGTTACAATCTGCTCGCCTTCAGTTTTGGCCAGAGAAGATGCGCCCTGTTTCGGGATTAACACCGATACGAAGTACTTATCGTGCAAGGCGACCCACTTGACCGCCCCCTTCCGCTCAAGCTCTTTTTCCGGTGTTTCATTGTCTACTTTGTCGTCAACCTGCGAAGCGGAGCCGATCACACCGATAAACCCGCTGCCCCATTCCACGATTCCGAAGTTCGTTCCCAGCACGACGTCGTAGGGATCGGTGATTCCCTCCAGGGCAACCGACACATCTACGACATAACTATCGTGATGAAAGGTCAGCTTTTTTTCCACACCAACATGGGTGATCGGATCGTGGAACTGCATCGTGACATGCCCGACAGGATGCGCGGCATCGAGGCTGGTGAAATCTTTCTCAATAGTATAGAGGCCTTCACGAACCGTCTTGTCGATGTCGGCATTCGTGACTGTAATCGAGAGTGGACCCTTGAATTTCCCCCCGTGATACACGAGCTGCACCGGCTTTTTTTCCGGAGGCGACGTGTGGTACCGCTTCAGCTCCCACGTGCGAATCACCCCACCACGATTCGACAGTCCGACCCGAACCAGGTCGGTTTCAACCGTCACCGTCTGTTCCAATATTGTCGGTGTAATATCCGACGAGGGAGCGCCGGGTTTTTGAGCGGATTTGGATAAGAGGCTCGAACTGGTCGAACCGCTGTCCTTGCCAATTCCTGGGGCGGGAGCCGGCTCTAGTTCCGCGGAGGAGCCAGGGCCAGCGGCATCCTCAGTAGGGGGCTGAGGGTGATTCTGGTCAGGAGCCCATCCCATCTGTCTGATAAACAGATCGAATCCCAGGATGATCGCTAACGATAGAACGAGAAAGACGACAACGCGTTTGTCCATAATAAAACGCTACCCCGATATGACTAATTGCGATCCTAATACGTCTGGCGACACGTTAGTGTGGTGCGTCAGAAGTGGCCTTACACACCGTTCGTGCTGAGCCTGTCGAAGCATGAACGGAAGCCATCAGAACCATGAGCCCTTCGACAAGTTCAAGACGAACGGGATAGGTCAAGAAGTGCGAGACGCACTACGCTAGTCCTCATGGACACGAAGCAGCCGTTGGCGCTGAAGCGCCGACAGCCATGTCCCTTTCAAGATGGCAAAGGGTTGCACAATCGAATCCCGCTTGGGGAAGACCACAAGGTCCAGTCCAGGGAGCAATTGACCACGTAGTTGCCGTGTCAGATCCCGAAACAGGCGCTTTACCCTATTCCGGCTGACGGCTATACCGAACCGTTTCCCCACCACAATGCCGACCCGGCTGCCAATCCCGTCAGTCCGGCAAACTATCATATTAAACAGGGCGGTCGAGATACGGTTTCCGTGCTTCTTGGCATATTCAATGTCGCGGCTGCGTTTCAGGAACAGATCTTTATCGCTCCCACCATGTGACATCGCCATCACCATAGAAAATGGCTAGTTTGCACAGGACTTCCCCTTCGAGACCAGCGATCTGGACTCGGCCATGGTCACATGCTGTCACCCTGTGTTGGGAGCTACCTTGATCTGGGGCACATAACGGAGGGTAAAGATTCCTTCGTGCAGCCCTAGTCAGCGTCGCTCGACCTATACGGTTAAGCGAGCCCGTCCCTTCGCGCGACGACGAGCCAACACCTTCCGGCCATTCTTCGTGCTCATCCGCTTACGAAATCCATGCTCGCGTTTTTTCTTGAGATTTGATGGCTGCTGAGATGTAAACGACATACGATCACTCCTTACCTAAGACGACTCAGGATGACAAGCTGCATTATAGGGATAGGGCCAGCGCCCTGTCAAACGAGGTTTGTTCATTTGGTCTGTCTGGTCTCTCTGGTCTGTTCGGTCTATCTGGTCTATTTGGTCTCTCTGGTTCAACCAAACAAACGAGACAGACCAGACAGACCAGGCTAGGCGAGATCTCATGTTTGTGTTTATCTCCTCCGATATCTAGAATAGGAGGACGGCTTGCCATGAAACTCGAAACTGATCGATCATTTCCCCCGGAGCTTCAATCCCTGGTCGTTGCGGCACAGGCACGGCTCATCGCATCCCGTGCGGTTGAGCGAATATGGGCCTGCGACCATCGACTTTGGAAACAAGATCCCACCGACATCGCCAACCGCCTCGGCTGGCTCACCATCGTCGAGTACATGCAAGATAGGGCCGAGGATTTGCTGACCTTCGCCGCTGCGGCCAAAAAGCGCGGCATTCGCGACGTGGTCCTGCTCGGGATGGGTGGCAGCAGCTTGGGGCCAGAAGTCCTTCGCGCAACGTTTGGACCATCCAATGGGTTCCCGCGTTTGTGGGTTCTCGACTCTACCATTCCAGGCTGGATTCAACAGGTCACGCAGGCGATCGACCCGGATCGAAGCCTATTCATCCTCGCCAGCAAATCCGGCGGAACCATCGAAGTCATGTCTCTCTTTGCCCATTTTTGGGAACTTGTCCATAAGACTCCCGGCCACCAAGGAGGCGAACAATTCATCGCCGTTACGGATCCCGGCACCGGGTTAGAGAAACTCGCAGCAGAGCATGGGTTCTGGCGCACCTTTACCAACCCACCCGACATCGGTGGACGGTACTCGGTCCTCTCCTATTTCGGACTAGTCCCGGCGGCCCTGATGGGAATCGATGTTGCACGATTGCTTACCCGCGCCATAACCATGGCTCAGGCCTGTCGCACCCAGACCCCTCTTGAACGGAATCCCGGAGCCGACCTTGGTGCAACGATGGCCTCGCTGGCGCAGGCAGGACGCAACAAGATCACCCTGATCTCATCACCACAGATCGCCGCATTTGGTCTGTGGGCGGAACAGCTCCTCGCGGAAAGCACCGGGAAGGAAGGAACCGGCCTCATCCCTGTGGCAAACGAACCGATTGTCTCTCCGACCGCCTATGGCACGGACCGGCTCTTTGTCTATCTGCGGTTAAAGGGAGATCAGAATAGACAGCTCGACCGGCAGATTGCCGGGCTCGCGCGACACGGACATCCGGTCCTGACGCTCGCGCTTCAAGACCGTTATGATCTCGCAGGGGAATTTTTCAGATGGGAAATCGCCACGGCCGTGGCGGGCCATCTCCTGGGGATTCAC
The DNA here is from genome assembly GCA_945906715.1 of Nitrospira lenta. Taxonomy (GTDB): domain Bacteria; phylum Nitrospirota; class Nitrospiria; order Nitrospirales; family Nitrospiraceae; genus Palsa-1315. The sequence goes on along the minus strand of CAMDRK010000078.1, from coordinate 3,364 downwards.
CCCTTCGATCAACCGAACGTTCAAGAAAGTAAAGACAACACGGCTCGCGTGCTGGACACCATCCAGGCCACCGGCCGGTTGCCGAAACAAACGACCGCGACTGCGGCACAAGCTGCGTCGCAGCTCAAGCGACAATGTCGGCCCGACGCCTACGTCGCCATCTTGGCCTATACGACACCCTCCTTCAGGATGGAGCAGGCCATCCGCTCTCTGCGAAGAGCGCTCGTCTCCCATCACCATGTGACGACGACAGCCGGCTATGGTCCGCGCTATCTCCATTCAACCGGCCAACTCCATAAAGGGGGTCCGAAGAGCGGGGTGTTCTTACAGCTCGTCGATCAGATGATTCCCGATCTCGGCATTCCGGGAAAACCATTTACCTTTCGCACGCTTGCGCAGGCCCAAGCCGCCGGCGATATACAGGCGCTCAAAGCTCACGATCAACAGGGGATCGTCCTGCCTTTGGGTAAGAATCCGATTGCGACGATTCAGACGTTGACAAAGTTCCTCGCGCCTCGCGCCGCAGTTCGGCGTCCCACGATGCGGCGCACGAAGAGCGGGCTCGCTCGCAAGAAGTAGGATGTCTTCCGTCCCCGACATCCGCATCCACAGCGACAGCCAAGCCGTGGCTGAAGCAGCAGCTGCATTCGTATTGGAAGTGGGCCAAGAGGCCATTCGTACGAAAGGCCGATTCTTCATCGCGCTCTCTGGCGGCACGACGCCGGAAACGCTCTACCGAGCCCTAACCTCTCCTGCTTTCGCCGATCGCGTCGATTGGTCTCGGACCACATTTTTTTTCAGCGATGAACGTTGCGTCCCTCCGAATGACTCCCGAAGTAACTATGCCTTGGCCAACAAGGCTCTGTTCACCCCTCTGAAAATTACACCTTCGCAGGTCTGTCGTATGGCAGGGGAATCCCCTGACCCGCAGGCGGCGGCTCATGAGTATGAACAGCAGTTGTATCTTGCGACGAAGACCCCACCAGCGGTCCAGCCTTCCCTTGACCTCATCCTCTTAGGGCTGGGCGAAGATGGGCATACGGCCTCTCTGTTTCCTGGGGCGCCGGTCCTGCGAGACCGCCAACGCCTGATTGCGGCTACCCAATCTCCAAAAGATCCGCCCAACCGATTGACCATGACTCTTGCTGCGATCAACAGGGCGAGTGTGATACTGTTTCTCGTCGCGGGCGCCGGCAAGACAGGAGTCGTGAGGGCTATCCTCGACCCGAAGACCGAGGTAGAACGACAGCTTCCGGCATCGTTGGTTGAGCCGGAGGAAGGCCGCATTGTCTGGTTCCTCGATCGGGCTGCAGCAGCCGAGCTTCCGATTCAGTAACAGTGGGCAAGCACATGAGAGAGCCATGATCGTCGCCGGAGATATCGGGGGTACGAAAACCCACTTAGCCCTGTTCGACTGGAAGACAGACCGCGTCGATCCCGTGCGGCTGGAGTCATTTCACAGCGCTGATTACACCTCGCTCGAGGACATGCTTACGGAATTTCTCGTCCCACCGAAGCCTCCAACGTCCATCGACGAATCAGCAACCGAGAAGACGGGCGATGCCGAGCCGGAACCGGAGCGCCAGGCGGAAACACCGCAGAAACTTGACGCAGCCTGTTTCGGCATCGCCGGCCCCGTCATTCAGAACCGCTGCCAGACGACCAACCTACCGTGGGTGGTCGATGGCGCAATCCTGGCGAAACAGTTCGACATACCGAGAGTGAAGCTGCTCAACGATCTCGAAGCCATGGCACACGGAATCCTCCTGCTCAGACCGGATGAAGTCGAAACGCTCAACGCAGGAAACCCACCGCCTCACAAGCAAGCGCTTGCCCTGATCGCAGCAGGGACCGGACTGGGCGAATCCATCCTCTTCTGGAACGGTTCGCGTTATCAGCCGATGCCATCCGAAGGGGGGCATGCGGATTTCGCACCGAACAATGACAACGAAATTGAACTGCTGCGCCATCTGCGCGGTCACTATTTGCACGTGAGTTATGAACGAGTGCTGTCCGGTCCCGGCCTGCATGCCATCTATGACTATGTCCGCGACAGCAAGAAAAATGAACCGACGTGGCTCTCAGAACAAATCAAAGCCGGCGATCCGGCGGCGGTGATTGCCGAAGCGGGGCTCAAGGGACAGGCAGAGATCGCCAAGCAGGCGCTCGATCTGTTCGCCTCCATCTATGGAGCTGAAGCCGGCAATCTGGCCTTGAAGGCGATGACCTTGAACGGCGTGTATCTGGGAGGCGGCATCGCGCCGAAGTTGCTGGCCAAACTGAAAGATGGAACATTCATGAAGGCCTTCACCAACAAAGGCCGCTATGCGCGCCTGATGAGTTCGATCCCGGTCAAAGTGGTCATGAATCAGAAGACCCCCTTACTTGGCGCCGCATCCGTTGCCGCAGCTCTCTCCCATACCCCTGCATCATGATGAGCAACCAGGATCTCGATAGCCTGAAGAAAGCCGCGGCGTTAGCAGCCGTCGAATATGTTCGCGATGGAATGATCGTCGGCCTTGGGACCGGCTCGACGGCCAAACACATGGTCATGGCATTGGGGGAAAAGGTCCGTTCAGGCATGAGGCTTCGTGGAGTGCCCACGTCGAAGGAAACGGCTGCGCTTGCAACGCAACAAGGAATTACCCTCATCGATGCCGACAATGCCTGGGTGATCGATGTCGCAATCGACGGGGCAGATCAGGTCGATCCGGGCTTCAACCTCATCAAGGGCGGAGGAGGCGCGCTCCTGAAGGAGAAGATTGTCGCGGCTTCGGCCAAACAGTTCATCGTGTTGGTCGACCAGACCAAGCGAGTCCCCGTGCTGGGGGGATCGTTCCCTCTCCCCATCGAGGTCATCCCCTTTGGCTGGGGAAGTACGGCCAGAGAAATCAAGGCCCTCACGAAGAGTCCTGTGGTGCTGAGAGAACGGGATGGGTTGCCCTTCAAGACAGAAGCAGGCCATGTGATTCTGGATGTCCATCTGCCACGGATCCACAACCCGCGAGAACTCGAGATCGCCTTGAACCAAATTCCCGGAGTGGTCGAGACCGGCCTCTTTGTCGGACGAACAGACCTGCTCATCGTGGGCACAGCCAACGGGGTCGAGTCGTACCCAGCGACGAGGACATGACTAGCCCGATCAGCAGGCGACAGGCGCTGCAGGCTCTTTTCACTCATGTCCGATTCCTTCTTGTGATTCCAGTTACAGCGTTTCTCAGCCCGTGCCTCAACAGTTCTTTCGTGCAAGCATCTACCAAACGACCGAAAGGTAAGAACATGAACCAAGCCTCTTCTTCAGGCACCGTCGATCCATACCGGCTTCCAAGGCATGTGGTCCCGACTCGCTATGAACTGCGATTGG